>JBFGHG010000008.1:0-15328 GCA_041578395.1 Acidobacteriota bacterium | reverse complement strand
TTCACCGTGACGGTCCCTTCGGTCAAGCTCCCCTTGGCGTCCATCTCCCACAGCACCAGTTGCTTCTTGACGGGGTGCCAGCCGCAGATTCCCTCGAGAGCCGGCTGGACCTTTCCGGCCGATCTTCGCAGCAGCGTGTACTGGATGGCCTGGCGGTGATCCGCCCAGCGATAGGTGGCCTCGACGGTCGCGGTGTTGCCGTCCGGCGTGGTGGTTTCCGCGATCCAGGTCCCTCCCACCAGCCAGGCGAGTTGCTCGAGTGGATGATGGCCGGCCGATCCGGCGGGGATTTCGAAGGTCAGGCCGGTGAGAGCCAGCACGAACAACGGCAGATTCTTTGTCATGGGAATTCCCTCCTTGGGGCAGTGGACGACGGGGTGGCAACCGCGCCCAGACGGCCGAAATAGTCGCGCAGGCACCGTACCGAGGCGTCGAAGGCGCCCAGGTCGCGGAACGTCCGCGCCTGCATCACGGCGCCTTCCATGGTGGTCAGGACGAAACCGGCCAGCGCGTCGACGTCGATGTCACGGGGGAGCTGCATCCTCGATCCGGCCTCGACCAGACAGCGCCGGACGGCCTCGATCCAGGCCGCGAAGTTGGCCGCCAGCCTTTCGCGAACAGGCGGGTCGGGCTCGTGGAACTCCAGGGCCAGGCTGCCGATGGGGCAACCGAAGAAGCAGTCGGTCTGTTCCAGAAAGCGGCGGTAGGCGGCCAGCAACGCAAAGATCCGCTCGACCGGATCGTCCACCCCTTCCCAGGCCGGCTCGAGCAGCATCGGCTCGATGCCGTCGAGGTAGCCGTCCAGAACCGCCAGCAACAGGTCCTGCTTGGTCGGGAAGAAGTGGTAGAGGCTGCCGCTGTGTACGCCGGCCGCCCTCAGGATGTCCGCCACGGAGGTCGCTCCGTAGCCCTTCTCGGCGAAGAGGCGGCGCGCGACCTCGATCAGCTGCTGGCGGGTGTTCGGTTCAGTGGTCATACTTGATTGATCGTTCAACCAACTACCATGCCCGGGCGCGGCGTGTCAAGGAAACTGCGGTTTGGGCCCGCAGTGGTCGCGATTCCGGGTCACGGGCGCAACCCGCTGAGGAGGGAATCCAGGTCGAAGGTGATGCCGAAGCTGCCCCGGACCTCCTTTTCCTGCCTCGAGGGCGATTCCGACCTGGGCGACGCGGCCCGCCTGCTCGACCAAGCGGTGGGCCTCGGAGGGGCGCCGTCGACCGCGCAGTTCAACCTGTGCGCCGTGTACGTGCCCGCCGGCAGCGGCGCGCTGGCGTCCGTTTGCACCGAGTCACTCCCGGCCGGCGCCGCCGGCGAGGGCCGGTTGCTGAAGATCCTGGCCGCCTACACGCGGTCGCTGGAGTCGCAATACGTGGACCGCGAGGTGGTGCTGGCGGGCCTGGGGGAGCTGGCCTCAGAGTTTTCGGAGTCCCTCGAGAGCGCGTTCAATCACGCCTCACTGGCTCATCTGCACTCGGGTCTGCCGGCCGCCCGGCCCCTGTGGGAGCGCTTCTTGCGGCTGGAACCGTCGGGACCCTACGCCGATCTGGCCCGCAATCAGCTGGGAAAAGACCCGCAGCCGCCTCTTCCGGCCGGCAACCCGGCCCTGCAGCCACCGGTGCCGTTGGGCCGGCTGGGAGACGAAGGCGCGTCCTTGCTGGCCGGCCTCGGCCCCGGGGTCGAGATGGAAGCCGCCGGGGAGCGGTGGGAACACTACCAGGACCCTCGTCACCGCGTCCTGTACCGGCTCGGCCCCGGGCCCGGACCCGGGGAGATCGTGATGATCGAACGCGTCGCCGCAGAAGACCCGCCACCACGCGGGAAGCCTCGACACGTCGTCCCCTCCTCGTTCGGGGAGTTTCGCCGCTACACGGGCGTCGGCGTCGAGGTGGCGGCCGACGCGCCCTCCACGACGGTCTACTTCCTGGTTTCCGGAGGGAAGTAGTCCGGCGGAGATCGTCTTCTTCACCAGGGGAGGGCCTGGTTTGTTCGGAAACGGACGGATGTTGTAATCTGTCGCTTTTGCGCGGGATCAGGGAGACTCTATGTCCAACCTCCGGAAGGTGAGATTCGACGCGGCGTGGCCTTCCCAGCGCCGTTTTCAGGTCGTGGCGTTCGGACTCAACGCCGTGGACACGATCTGCGTCCTGCCCGCCTGGCCGGAGCACGGCGGAAAGATGCGCATCCGCGAACGCTACCACCTGGGAGGAGGCCAGATCGCCACGGCGGCTGCCCTGTGCGGCCGTTTCGGGCTCGAGACCCGCTACATCGGCCGCGTCGGCGACGACCCCAACGGCCGCTTTTCGCTGGAAGACCTGAAAAAAGAGCCGATGGACGTCTCCTGCGTGGAAGTGATCCCGGGCGCCTACAGCCAGTTCGCCATCATCCTGGTCGACCTGCCGACCGGAGAGAGGACGGTGCTCTGGGACCGCGACCCGCGGCTGCTCTATGGAGCAGGCGAGCTGAAGCGGGAGTGGATCGTTGACGGGCAGCTGCTGCACCTGGACGGCCACGACGTCGAGGCCTCGACCCAGGCAGCCGCCTGGGCCCGCGAGGCGGGGATGAAGGTCTGCCTGGACATCGACAAGGTGCAGCCCGGGGTGGAGGGCCTGTTGCGGCTGATCGACTTCGCGATCCCGTCGCAGGACTTCGTCCGGGAGTTCGCGGGGGGCGGACCGTGGCAGTCAGGAGTCCGGGCGCTGGCGGAACTGGTCCCGGGGACCGTAATCGTGACGCGGGGAAGCCGCGGGGCGGCAGTCCTGTGGGAAGGGGAAATCGAAGAGGTGCCCGGCTTCTCCGTGCAGCCGACGGACACCACCGGCGCCGGCGATGTCTTTCACGGCGCCTTCATTCACGCCCTGTTCCAGGACCTGAGCGTCTACGACTGCATCCGCTTCGCCAACGCCGCGGCCGTCCTCTCCTGCGCCCGCTACGGCGCCCGCGCCGGCATCCCGACGCTCGAGCAGGTACGGGCGCGGCTGGCGGAGCCGGGCTGATCCGCGAAACACCGAGCCGAATCAGGGCGCTTTCCGGCTCCATGCCGTTCCCGTACTCGATCGTCATCCAGTGCTGCCTGGAGCGCGAGAGGAAGAAACTGCGGACTGATGAGCACGGCGGCCCCGTAGCGGGGCTGGCACGACCTCTCGTAGACGATCTTGCGGATCGAGCCTAGGGATGTCCCGCCGCTTTTTGGCCACGAACAGGACGCGCCGGGCGTCCGAGTCCAGCTCCAGGCTCCCACCGCTCTTCTTGGTCTGGGCCCCGACGGGCCGGTAGTACTCGGCCTGGGAGAACGTACGAGGCATCACCGCCAGAGCCGCAGCCGTCCAGGCCGGCAGCAGCCCGCAGGCAATCAGGACACGAAGACTGTTCGCATGGTCTCACACCCTTCTTCCGGGGCGGGCTCGAGGCCGGCTCCCCGGCCCGGCACCAGACTGGGGCGAGGCACGATCCGGGTCATTCCGCCCGCGCTTACTGGGGAACGACACGCCTGAAACCGTTTCGTGCGGCGGGAGGTCGGAAGCGGGACCCGGGTTTTGGAAGTGGCGGGCGTGGACTGGATGGAAGTTTCACCGGTTCGAAGGCGCAGGAACCGGTACCGGCGCGCTCCCCTCAGGCGGTCGACTCGACCCGGGGGTGCCGCGCGATCAGTTGGCGGACCTCCCGCAAGCTGGGCATGGCGTCCGAACACATCACGCGGCTGACGACCAGGGCGGCGGCGGCGTTGCCGTACTGCAGGGCTTCGGGCAGCGGCATCTCCCGGGCGAGCCCATAGAGGAAACCGGCGGCGAAGCCGTCCCCCGCCCCGATCGTGGAGGCGACTTCGACCGGGTAGGGCGGCAGAAAGCAGGACTCGCCCGCGCTCACCAGCCGGGTCCCCCGGTCCCCCAGCTTGGCGGCGATCAGCGGCACGCCGAGGCGCAGCAGCCGCTGCACCGCTTCCTTCGCGTCCGAGCGGCCGGACACCAGCGCCAGCTCCTCCGGGTTGGCGATCAGGACGTCCACCCAGGGCAGGGCCAGCCGCGCGTACAGAGCCGCATCCTCGGGGCTCTTCCACGACATCCAGCGGTAGTCGACGTCCAGCACCGTCCTCACGCCCGCTTCCCGGGCCCACTGCAGCGCCCGCAGGGTCGACTCGCGGGAGGGCGAAGCGCACAGGCTGGTCCCGTTGGTCACGAACATCTGCGACCCCGCCACGCACCGGCGCTCCCGCGGCCCCGCCTCCAGCAGCGTGTCGGCCGCCTTCTCGCGGTAGAAGACCTGGGGGAACCGGTCCGGGGGCGACACTTCGGTCAGACACAGCGAGGGAAGGCATCCGTCCCTCCGCTGCACCAGAGCGACGTCCACGGATTCCCGCTCGAGGTACTCGAGCAGGTAGTCACTGAGCGGGTCGCTGCCCAGGCAACTGATGACCCCGACCTCGAGCCCCAGGCGGGACAGTCCGACGGCGGTGTTGGCGGTGGAGCCGCCGAGATAGCGGCGGAAGCTGGCGACGTCTTTCAGTGGAAGCCCTTGCTGCTCGGCGTAGAGGTCGTAGCCGAGGCGGCCCAATAGACAAATCTCAAATCTCAAATCTCAAATCTCAGGTAATTTTCAAATCTCAATTTTCAATGGTCAAACGAAGAATCTTTCCTTTTCGCGGGCCTTTTCGTATTGCCGGCGTGCTTCTTTCACCGACTCCATCTCCGATTCCTCGGCGACCGGAACGTCCCACCAGGACTCGTAGCCCGGGACGCTTTGCTCCTTGTCCACCTCGATCACCGTGACCGTCGTCCGCTCGGCCCGCCGCGACTGCTCCAGGGCCTCCTCCAGTTCTGCGATCGTCCTCACGCGCCGGGCTGCGGCTCCCAGGCTGGCGGCGTTGGCGGTGAAATCGACGGTCAGGCGCTCGCCGTCCAGGCCGCCCGTGTGCGGGTCGCGCGACCGGTAGTTCGTCCCGAAGCCGCACGAACCCAGCGACCTGGAAAGCCCGCCGATGCTGCCGAAACCGTGGTTGTCCAGCACCACCACGTTGAGCTTGACCCCCTCCTGGATCGAGGTGGTCAGCTCCGAGGACATCATCAGGTAGGACCCGTCTCCCACCATCACGTAGACTTCGCGCGAGGGGTCGGCCATCTTCACGCCCAGGCCGCCGGCGATCTCGTAACCCATGCAGGAGTAGCCGTACTCCAGGTGGTAGCTCTTCGGGTCCCGTGCCGGCCACAGCTTGTGCAGGTCTCCCGGCAGGCTGCCCGCTGCGCACACCACCACGTCGCGCGGACCCGCCGAACGGCTCACCGCCCCGATCACCTCCCCCTGGCTCACGGGAGGACCGTGCCCCAGCCCGAAGAGGCGCTCCACCTCCTCCACCCAGCGGTGCTTCCAGTCCGCCACCGCCTGCCGGTAGCCGTCCTCCACCCGGTATCGAACCTCGGCCAGTTCGCGGAGCGTCTCCCGGGCGTCGGCCACCAGCGCCACTGCCGCATGCTTGGCGGCGTCCATCTCCTTGACGTTGAGGTTGACGAACCGTACGTCCGGGTGCTGGAAGGCCGTCTTGGAGGCGGTCGTGAAGTCGCTCAGGCGCGTGCCCACCGCGAGGACCAGGTCCGCCTGGCGCGCCAGCAGGTTGGCGCCGGGCGTTCCGGTCACCCCCAGCGCCCCCAGGTTGTTGGGGTGGTCCCACGGAAGGGCTCCCTTGCCCGCCTGCGTTTCGGCCACCGCGATCCCGGTTTTCTCCACGAACTCGCGAAGCGCTTCGGCCGCCTCGCTGTAGATCACTCCCCCCCCGGCGACCAGCAGCGGACGCCGGGCCGCTTCCAGCAACCGGGCGGCCTCCCCCAGCCGCTCCCGGTCGGCGGGCGGACGCGGGACGTGCCAGACGCGTTCCTCGAACAGCGTTTCCGGGTAGTCCCAGGCTTCGGTCTGCACGTCCTGCGGCAGGCACAGCGTGACCGCTCCGGTCTCGGCGGGAGACGTCAGCACCCGCATGGCTTCCGCCAGCGAGTGGGGGAGCTGGTCGGGGCGGTTGATCCGGTCCCAGAATCGCGACACGGGCCGGAAGCAGTCGTTGACCGAGACCTCCGGGGACTGCTCCGACTCCAGCTGCTGCAGCACCGGCGAGACGTTGCGCCGCGCGAAGATGTCGCCGGGCAGCAACAGCACCGGCAGGCGGTTGATGGTGGCGGCGGCCGCGCCCGTCACCATGTTGGTCGCGCCGGGTCCGATCGAGGACGTGCAGGCGAAGGCGCGCAGCCGATTGTGCATCCGGGCGAAAGCCGCCGCGGTGTGGACCATGGCCTGTTCGTTGCGGCACAGGTAGTAGGGGAAGTCCGGGTTCTGCTGCAGGGCCTGTCCGAGTCCCGCCACGTTGCCGTGGCCGAAGATCCCCCAGCAACCGGCCAGCAGCGGCGACTCCCGGCCGTCGCGTCGGACCCGCTGCTTCTTCAGAAAGGAAACCAGGGCCTGTGCCATGGTCATGCGCCGCGTCTTCATGTCCGCCCGTCACACTCCGATGACTTCCCGCAGGTAGCGCCGCGAGTCGCGAGAACTCTCCAGCGCCGTATCGTACCGCGTATGATCCGTTTCCACGATCACCCATCCGGACCAGTGCCTTTTTCTCAGGTACTGGAAAAGGCGGGGAAAGTCCACGCAACCGTGGCCCAGCTCGGTCCAGATCCCCGCCGCGCAGGCCTGCCGGTAGTCCAGCCCTTCGGCGCGCACCCGCTCGAGCACCGCGGCGTCCACGTCCTTCACGTGCAGCGCCCCCAGCCGGTCGAAGTACCGCCGGACGATCTCGACCGGGTCGGCCCCGCCCAGCAGCAGGTGCCCGGTGTCGGGCCCCAGCCAGACCCGCTCCGGATCGGTCGCCTCCATCAGCCGCTCGATCTCGTGGGGAGCCTCGACGTAAGTCGCCGCGTGCGGGTGAAAGCAGAGCCGGACCCCGCGCTGCTTCCACGTGCCGCCGATCTTCTCCAGCAGCCGGGCCATGCAGGCGAACTGCCCGCCGCTCAGCGCGGGGCCGACACCGGGACGAATGCGTCCGGCCCAGGCGTGACGTTCGGCGGGGGAGACGTGGGCGCTGACGAACAGCACGTTCTGGCCCACCGCCTCCGAGAATTCGAGCTGCCGCCGCGCCTCCTCGAGGATTTCCGCCTCCCGGGCCGGGTCGTACAACGGTCCCTGGAAGAAACCGGAGGCCACCTGCAGGTGGTGCCGCTCGAGCACCTCTTTGACCTTCCGCGGAGTCAGACCCTCCTCGGAGCGGTCCGCGTTGACGGCGTCGAAACCGGCCGCCGCCGCCTCTCGGGCACGGTCTTCGAACGACTTGAAGACCAGCGTGTCCGAGACGGCCAGCGGCGTGGTGTCGGCGTTGAGGGCCAGGCGAATGCCGCCGGCCCGCTCCAGCCGTGACCCGGCGCGGAAGGCACTCATCGCGCCGCCCTTGCAGGGCCTTGCCCCGGCGGGCGGCGGCTGCCAGAATCGGGGCTGGTCTCAGGCCAGCGGAGTTCACCATGCCATTCGAGAGCGAAGCCGTCCTTCCCTTTTCCCTCTTGCAGCGGATCACCGAGCTGCGCGTCGACGACCCGGGCGCGGCCCGGCGTCAGGCGGCCGGACGCAAGCGCCGGCAGCGCCTCTGCCGCGACGGCCGGCTGGTGGTCCTGGCCGCGGACCACCCCGGGCGGGGCGTCACGGCGGTCCCCGGCGATCCCCTGGGGATGGGCGACCGGCACGACTACCTGGCGCGGATCCTGCGCGTCCTCTCCGTGCAGGGAGTGGACGGCGTCATGTCCACCCCGGACGTGCTCGAGGAACTCCTGCTGCTGGAGCGTCTGGCGGGAACGGACCTGCTCGCGGACCGGCTGCTGATCGGCTGTCTGAACCGGGGCGGAGTGGCGGGCACGGCCTTCGAGATGCGCGACCGCTTCGGCGCCTACACGGCCGCCGGGCTGGCTCGGATGCACCTGGACGGGGCCAAGCTGATGTTCCGGCTGGACCGCGAAAACCCCGACTCGGGCGCCACCATCCAGGATTGCGCGCGGGCGCTGCGCGCGCTGGAGGAACAGGGGCTGGCCGCTTTTCTCGAGCCCCTGATGGTCCAGCACCGGGAAGGGCGCTACCAGGTGCTGAAGACTCCCCAAGACATGATCACGGCCATCGGCGTCGCCACCGCGCTGGGCAACACCTCCCAGAGGCTGTGGCTCAAGATCCCGTACACCGAGGACTACGCCCGGGTGGCCCGGGCCACCACCTGCCCCATCCTGATGCTGGGCGGCGAAGCCAAGGGCGACCCCGCCGCCACCCTGCAGAATTTCGCGGCGGGGCTGTCGGCCGCTCCCAACGTCCGCGGGCTGCTGGTGGGACGCAACATCCTCTACCCGGGCGAGCGGGACCCGGCTTCGATGGCGGCCGCTGTGGCTGTGCTGGTGCATGATGGCGCATCCCCCCACGAGGCCGCCCGCCGGCTCGAGCAGCACTAACCCGAACAGGGTCGCTCGAGCAGCGGCACCCTGGGGTCGGGTGCCGGCCAGTCGCGGAAACGGGCGTATCGAGGGTCGTCGCTGGCGGCCATCGAACGCTGCTCTCCCGCCAGGAAATTGAGGTAGTAGGCGTCGTGGCCGAAGGCCGTCACGAACGGGTGGTAACCCTCCCGGATCAACACCAGATCGCCGTCGCAGACTTTCATGGTTTGGTCTGCCGACCCGTCGGCCCGGTAGACGCGCTGAAACCCGAACCCTTCCGGTTCCCGGAAACGGTAGTAGTAGATCTCCTCCAGGGCTACCTCCCCGGGCGGCTTCTCCTCGTCGTGCTTGTGGGGAGGAAAGCTCGACCAGTTGCCCCCGGGAGTGAAGACCTCGCACACCAGCAGCCGGTCGGCCGGGAATTCGGGCGGCAGCACGTCCACGATTTGACGGGTGGCGTTGCCGCCGCCACGGACCTCCAGACCGCACTGCTCGGGGCGGACGACTGTGGCAGGCAGGCGGCGCCGCGCGGGCGCCCGCCCGTCGGCCAGTTCGCTGGTGCTGGAGGCCCGCACCCGGAAGCGAGTATCGGAAGGGAGGTACACGGCGTGGGGGTAGCCGGAAAAGACGTCGGGCCGAGGACCCAGTACCTGCTCCACGCCCCCGTCCCACTGCACCCGGACTTCACCGGAAAGCAGAACCAGACAGGCTTCTCGTCCGGCGGTGGAGTCTTCCCATTGCTGTCCTGCAAGGAGCCGCCGCACCCGGAAGTCCAGAAACCTCCAGCCGGCCTGGGCCGCGCTGACCTCGATCAGCACGCCGCCCCGATACGAACGCACCGGTGCAGGATGCCGATGGATGTCTGTCATGACTCCTCCACGGGATGCACGGGCCATACCCGGGCGATCGCCCGGCTCGCAAGAGCCGGCCCTGAGCCATGACCTCCGGCTTCGTAGAGACGAAGCCCCGCAGTCGGCTCGGGGCCAGCGAAGCGCTTCGCTGCTGCTCAGTCTGCCCCAGAGGAGTACCCCTGTCAAGAGCCGCCTCGAGAAAGCAGGCCCGGCACCGGCCTCCTGCCCGCGGAAACCGGCGGCAGGAATGCCCCTCGCGCAGTGTGCTACGATTTCGGTTCGGCAATCCACGGGAAGAGCGATGGCGAACATCTACGACGTAGCCAGGGAAGCGCGCGTGTCGATCGCGACCGTCTCGGCCGTCATCAACGGAAGCGCCTACGTCAGCCCGCGATTGCAGCGGCGCGTGCAGGAAGCCATCGAGCGGCTCGGCTACCAGCCCAACCTGCTGGCGCGCGGCCTGGCCAAGAAGAAGTCGCACACGCTGGCCGTGGTCGTCCCCGACATCTCCAATCCCTTCTTTCCGGACGTGATCCGGGGCGCCGAGGACCGGGCCCAGGAGGCGGGCTACAACCTGCTGGTGGTCTCCAGCGACAACGATCCGCGCAAGGAGCGCTCCTACCTGGAGCTGCTGCTGGCCAAACAGATCGACGGCATCCTCCTGACCAAGGCCCCGGGCAAGCTCCCCGGCTCCCTGCTGGGCGACAACGGCCGCACGGTGACCCCGGTGGTCCAGCTGATCCGCTCCATCGCCGGGCTGAAGTCCGACGTGGTCGTTCCCGACGACTGGGGAGCCGCCTACGAAGGGGTCGCGCATCTGCTGCGGCTCGGGTACCGCAAAATCGGACTGATCACCGGCGTGAAGGGAGTGAGCACCACCCGCCGGCGCCTGGCCGGCTACCGGCAGGCCCTGAAGGACTGGGGATTGAAGTACGAGGCGGGGCTGGTGGCGGGGGGCGACTACCGCGCCGAGTCCGGCTACCTCTCCGGCCTCGATCTGCTCAAACAGCGGCCCGAGGCGGTGTTCGTCTCCAACTACCTGATGACGGTCGGATTCATGCAGGCCCTCTCGCAGTATCAGCTGCGCTGCCCCGAGGACGTGGCCATCGTCACCTGCGACGACTACGCCTGGCTGGACTCGTTTTCACCGCGGCTGACGACCATCGACTTCCCCAAGTACGAACTGGGGTCCGAAGGGGTGCGGTTGCTGTTGCAGCGGATCGAGGATCCGGACCGTCCGCCGGAGGCCGTGGAGTTGAAGAACACCATGTGCATCCGCGAATCGTGCGGCGTCAAGCTCCGCTCCAGCCGGCCCGAGGCCTCGCCCAGTTCGGGCTGAACCCGGATGCCCGTCCGGCGTCGAACCGTTTTTCCCCTTGACTTTGCCCCGCCCGGGGAGTAACCCTGGCCCAAAGGGTCCAGCGAAGCGCTTCAACGATGCGTCTTCGCCGGGCCAGGGGTTGGGAATTGGATGTCACACGTTCGATTCCGACACGAGTCTGAATCCTCGGCGAGGGGGGAATTATGTCCTCAGTGCTCCTGAAGCGACGGCTGCCGGCGGCAGCCGCGATGTGCATCCTGTTGTGCCTGGCCGGCACAGCCTTGGGGCAGATCAACACGGGAACCATCACCGGCACGGTGCGGGACGCCCAGGGGGGAGTCATTCCGGGCGCCGACGTGACCTTGACCCAGCGGGACCTGGGGGTCGTCACCCGTCTGATCACCAACGACGTGGGCGTCTACGTGGCGTCCGCCCTGCGGCCGGGACCCTACGAGGTGCGGGTGGAGGCGCCCGGATTCAAGGCGGCGGTCAATTCCAGCGTCCGGTTGCAGATCCAGGATCGGCTCGACGTCAGCTTCAAACTCGAAGTCGGCCAGGTGAGCGAGGAGGTCCAGGTGGTGGGCACGGCGGCCGCGGTGCGGACGGAGACGGGCCAGCAGGGGAACGTGATCACCGACAAGGTGATCGTCGATCTGCCCCTGGACGGACGCCGCTACTCCGACCTGATCCTGCTCAGCCCCGGGGCCGTACCGGCGCCCGGGACCGGGTCCAACCCCCGTGAAGCCCGCCTGAACGTGGACGGCAACTTCTCGCTCCAGAACTACTTCGCCTTGAACGGCGTGGACAACAACACCTTCACCACCAACGCCCAGGAACGCAGCCCGCAGGCGGTACAGCCGGTGCCCGACGCCCTGCAGTCCTTCCGCATCCAGACCCGGACCTACGACGCCGAGTTCGGCTGGAGCCAGGGGGCGGTGATCAACGCGGAACTCAAGTCGGGGACCAACGCCTTTCACGGCTCCGGCTGGTATTTCCACCGCAACGACAACCTGAACGCCACCAACTTCTTCGCCAACCAGGCCGGGGTGTCCAAGGGGGACGAGCTGCGCCACCAGTACGGCGGCAGCATCGGCGGCCCCATCATCCGGGACCGCACCTTCTTCTTCGGCGACTACCAGCGGACGGAGTCGCGCAAGGCGGGAGGCTCGGCGGGCACGGTGCCGACCGCCCAGATGAGGCAGGGGATCTTCACCGGCGACCGCGACCTGGTGATCCAGCGGGACGCCAACGGCAATCCCTTCTACCCCGAGATCGTCCCCTGCGTGGACGAGGTCAACGACGTGTTGAACCTGAACGCCACCCGCACCGACGGGCTGCCCTGCGGCGACCCGGCCGGGATGGCGCTGATTCAACTCTACCCCGACCCCAACTCGGGCCAGTTCGGCTTCTTCTCGGCGCTGAACATCCCCTTCGAACAGAACTCGTTCGATGTGCGCGTCGACCACAACCTGTCGGACAGCGACGTGCTGTACGGGTCGTACAGCTTCCTGCAGGTGGAGACGATCGTGGAGCAGGGGCCCTTCCCCAATCCGCTGGCGACGGGTGGTTTCACCGCCAACAGCTACGTGCGGGGCCAGCTGGCTTCGGCCACCTGGAACCACATCTTCGGGCCGGCGGTGCTCAACAACCTCCGCTTCGGCTTCAACCGCATCTACTCCACCTCCGACCCGGTCGCGGAGCAAGGGAACGCGGGGCCGGAGTTCGGCCTCAACAACCTGCCGGGCGCCTTCGCCTTCGGCTTGCCCCCCATCCGGGTGGGCGGCTACACCCTGCTGGGGACTTCCGAATGGCGGCCGCAGTTCCAGGTCTCGCAGGTCTACCAGGTGCTGGACAACCTCTCCTGGGTGCGCGGCAACCACTCCCTGAAGTTCGGTTTCGAGTTCAAGCGGGCGATCAACAACTACCTGGACATCAAGGCGCCCAACGGCCGCTACATCCTGCCCAGCACCGACTACGTCAACGACGGCGCGGCCAACCTGCTGCTGGGGACCGTCCGGCGGGTGGAGGCGACCACCGCGCTGGTGCCGCACAACTACACCGACGGGTACATGTTCTACGTGCAGGACTCCTGGAAGGTGAACCCGCGCTTCACGCTGAACTACGGGGTGCGCTACGAGTACTTCACTCCCACCATCGAACGCAACGACCTGACCTCCAACTTCGATCCCACCGCCAACGGGGGCCGGGGAGCCCTGATCACGGCCAACCCGGCGCCGCTGATCGACGTCCCCTGCGACTTCGACTGCTTCCAGCGGGCACCCCAGGGCGAAGGGTTGTTCAGCCGGACCCTGGTGCGTCCCGACCGCAACAACTGGGCGCCCCGCGTGGGGGCCTCCTTCCGGCTGCGGGACGACATGGTGCTCAAGGGCGGGTATGCCATCTTTTACCAGGCCATCGACCGGATCGGCAGCTCGGCGGCGATTCAGCTCAACCCGCCGCAGCTGGTGGAGTTCCGGGGGCTGGAGACTGATTTCAGCCGGCCGCCCGAGCTTCTGCTGCGGGACAATTTTCCGCCCGTCTCGCTCGCCTTCGACCCCCTGTCGATCGACCTGCGGGGCCGGGACGCCAACGAGACGGCGCCCTACTCGCAGCAGTACAGCTTCGGGACCGAGCTGAGCCTGGCGGACAACTACGTCCTGGACGTGGCCTACGTGGGTCAGACGACCGACGACATCCGCAAGCTGCGTCCGCTCAACCAGGGCCGCATCATCGACGCCGCCAACGGGGTAGTGGAGTTCCCCTTCCCCGACTGGGCCCGCATCAGCGACTTCCTGCGCAGCGACGGCTACGCCAACTACAACTCGCTGCAGGTGCAGCTGCGCCGGGCGCTCTCTGAGGGAGTGGCCTTCAACCTGAGCTACACCTGGGCCAAGGCTCTCGGAAACACCCAGGACAACCTCTCCGGAGGTGGCGCGGCGAACCTGGTCAGGCCTCAGAACGCCTTCGACCTGGACGCCGACTACGGCCGGCTGGTCTTCGACCAGAACCACCGCTTCGTCCTGCACTGGGTGTGGGAGCTGCCGTTTGGCGTCGGCAAGCGCTACCTCAACGACGGCCCCGTCGCCAACGTCCTGGGCGGCTGGCAGTTCAACGGGATCTGGAGTTCCACCAGCGGCGCACCGCTGGGAGTGAGCTCCCCGGACCGCAGCGGCACCCGCAGCCAGAACGCGAGGGCCGACTGCATCGGCAACCCGGAAGGCCCGCGCACGGTGGAGCAGTTCTTCAACACGGCGGCGTTCGCGGTTCCCCAGAATTTCACCTTCGGCAGCTGCGGAGTGGCGAGCCTGAGCGAGTGGTCCCACCACAATGTCGACCTGTCGATCTTCAAGAACTTCGCGCTGCCCATGGGCGAGGACTCCCGGCTCCAGTTCCGGGCGGAGTTCTTCAACGCCTTCAATACGCCTCAGTTCGGGGCCCCGAACAGCAGCGTGACCAGCGGGCAGTTCGGCCGCACCACCAGCGTCTTCGACGCCGACAAGGAAGCGCGCGTGATCCAGTTCGGGCTGAAGCTGATCTTTTGAGCCGGCTTTCGGAGGAGGTTGGGCGGGGCCGGGGCCGCCGCGAGGGTCCCGGCCCTTGATTCTTTCGCGGGTCTCCGTTACAACCTGCCTGCTGCATCACGGGGGCGCAGTCCGCAATCCGAGCAGAGGGGACGCATGAGCGAGCCGAACCAGGCAGCCGCGGCCGATGAAGGTCACGGCCTGATCCGGGGACTGGGGCTGAAGGAGGCCACCGCGGCCAACGTGGTGGAGATGCTGGGCATCGGCCCCTTCATCACCATCCCCATCCTGCTGGCGGCCATGGGAGGCCCTCACGCCATGCTGGGCTGGTTCCTGGGGGCGATCCTGGCGATCTGCGACGGGCTGGTCTGGGCGGAACTGGGGGCGGCCTTTCCGGGCGCGGGAGGCTCCTACGTCTATCTGCGCGAGGCCTACGGCCCCAAGCGGATGGGCCAGATGATGTCCTTTCTGTTCGTCTGGATGATCTTCTTCACCGCGCCCCTGTCGGTGGCCACCGGCAGCGTCGGCTTCGCTCAATACCTGCGCTACCTGGCGCCCGACCTCTCCACCCTGGCCACCCAGCTGATCGCCGTGGGCCTCTGTCTGGTGGTCACCTTCGCGCTGTACCGCGGCATCCGGACGATCGGCAAACTCTCGTTCATCCTCATGCTGGTGGCGGTGGGCAGCATCCTGTGGGTGATCTTCTCGGGGATCTTCAGCGTCCGCGCCGAGCTGCTCTTCGACTTCCCGGAGGGCGCCTTCGACCTGAACCGCGAGTTCTTCCTGGGCCTGGGGGGCGCGGCCCTGATCGGGATCTACGGCTACGGCGGCTACAACAACGTCTGCTTCCTGGGCGGCGAGGTGAAGAACCCGACCCGCAACATCCCCTACGCCGTCATTCTCTCCATCGCAATCGTGGCCACGCTGTACATCTTCCTGAACACCGCCATCATCGGCGTGATCCCCTGGCGGGAGGCGGTGGCCACCGAGCACGTGGTCTCGGACTTCATGGAGATGATCTACGGGCCCTGGGCGGCCAACGTCATGACGGTGCTGGTGCTGGGGGCCTCCTTCGCTTCGATTTTCGCGCTGCTGCTGGGCTACTCCCGCATCCCCTACGCGGCGGCCAAGGACGGCCGGTTCTTTCCGGTCTTCGCGAAACTGCACCCCACCAAGCGCTTCCCGCACGTGTCACTGCTG
>JBFGHG010000007.1:0-15478 GCA_041578395.1 Acidobacteriota bacterium | reverse complement strand
TCAGGGGGGGCTCCGCCGCTGGCGGCGACTCGGACAGGCGCCCCCATTGCAGGTGCCAGCGGCGGACGTCGATCCGCTCCGACGGCCATCCGGACTCGGCCACCCAGCGGCCCGGCCGGTGGTCGTATTGCGGCCGGGGCTCGACGCTCTCCTGCATCCAGACGCGGTACATCGGCTCCTGCATGATTCCCGTGTCGCGCCCGCGCAGCCAGTGGTCCCACCAGCGCAGCGCTTCCTGCAGGAAGCCGATGCGGGGGCCGGGGACGCCGTTGTGCGGGAAGACGTGCGCCCAGGGGCCGACCAGGCCCTTGCGCGGGCAGGAAAGCCCGGCCAGCAGCCGGGGCACGGCGTTACTGTAGCCGTCCGCCCAGCCTCCGATCGCGTAGACCGGGCACTGGATGGCGGCGTAGTCCTCGCAGACCGATCCGCGCTTCCAGTAGGCGTCGCGCCAGGGGTGGCGCATCCACACCTCGGGCATGGGGCGCAGCTGCTCGAGGCGCTCGAGCCACATCCGCCGCCAGCGGTCGCCCACGATTTCGGGGTCGGGCGGCAGCGCGTCGTAGGCGGTCAGAATCGCTCCCCACTGCAGGTTCTCGTTGAGCAGGCAGCCTCCCATGTAATGGGCATCGTCAGCGTAGCGATCGTCCGACGAGCAGAGGGAGACGACGGCCTTCAACTGGGGTGGCCTTTGCGCCGCCACCTGCAGGGCGTTGAAGCCTCCCCAGGAGATCCCCATCATCCCCACCGCGCCGTCGCACCAGGGCTGGCCTTCGATCCAGGCGAGGATCTCCAGGGCGTCTCCCAGTTCTTCCTCGGAGTATTCGTCGCGCAGGACGCCTTCGCTGTCGCCGGACCCGCGTACGTCCACCCGCACCGCGGCATAGCCGTGGGCGGCGAAGTAGCGGTGAATCGGCTCGTCACGGGTGCGCATGAAATCGCGCTTGCGATAGGGGATGTACTCCAGGATGGCCGGGACCGGCCGGCGCTCGGCGGAGACGGGCAGCCAGATTCGGGCCGCGATCCGGCAGCCGTCCGTCAGGGGGATGAAGACGTTTTCGATCTCGCGGACGCGCGGCAGCAGGTCGTGGCGGACGAAGGCCATCTCAGGAAGGCTTGGCGACGCTGCGCCGCCCCCGGCGGCCGACCAGCTTCTGCGTCGACCAGAAGGAAAGCGCCAATTCCTGACGAGCCGTCACCCCGGCTTCCAGGTCCCGGCAGTTGACGATCGCCAGCCGGAACCCCCCGGGGGGCATCGCGTGGGCCCAGATCGGCTTGTCGGCGTGAAAGGTGACCTGGATGCTGGTGATCTCGGGGTTCTCCAGCAGCCTCCGCACCAGCAGCGGGTCCGGATGCTGGTACTCGACCCCGTGGTTGCCGAACAGGACGACGCTGAACCCGTCGTACCGGTCCGCATCGGCGTAGGTCCATTCCCCTTCGGCGTAGAGCCGCACCAGGGCGTCCAGCCAGCCGCGGCCGTACAGGTCGGGCCACTGGTCGGCGAAGCGGAGATGCACCTCGATGATGCGCGCCCCGATCGTCTCCAGGTTCACCATCCCGGTGTAATCGGGCAGGTTACGCTCGATCCAGTCCCCGCAGTACTGCTCCACTTCCGGCCGGCTCTCGGCCAGCACCGTCCAGTAGTCGAACTTCCCTTCTCCGATGGCCACGCCCAGGACGTGCCGCCACCAGCACGCCCTCCCCCGCACCACGGCCACGTCGCTCGAGACGTGCTCTCCTTCCAGCAGCGGCATCCAGATGTGCCCGGGGCGCTGGTAGCGTTGGTATTCGGCCGCCGACCGCAGGATGCGGCTGCCGGTGCCCATCCCGCGCATGTTGTAGATGGGCTTGCTGAAGACGGGAAAGCCGGGAGGGTCGATTCCGTGCGGCGCGCACTCCAGCCCCTGGCTCTCGGCCACCATCAGCTTGTTGAAGACCCAGCGGTGCCTCGGGTAGAAACGGTAGGCGTCACTCTCCTCCGTGGGGATCTGAACGTCCTCCGGACATTGGACGCCCTCGAAGTACTGCATCCTCCACGGGTCGCGCTCGATGATCGGCATCGAGCGAATTGTAATTCACCATCCACGCCCGTTGTGGAAAAGCTGTGAGGAAGCCTTTGGAGAAGCAGACGCGAGTCCCGTGAGCCGGTGAACTGGATCACTTTGCACGTTCTTTGTGCAGCAAAGCTAAACTGTTTCGAACAAACGAGTTATGGCCTCAACTCCGCTCGGCCTTCCGCCCCAGCCGGGCGGCTACCGCCAGCCGCAGCAGCCCCCGCAGGTCGTCTCCTTCGAACAGTCGCCCTGCTACGCGGATCCGGTAGGGACGAGCCTGATCCGGACCTGCCGGCGCCCGGTCGGGTCGAGGGCCGTGACGCTCCGGCGTTCGTCGTACGATGGGCCGGGGAGGCGGCAGAGCCGATGCAGGGGTACGAAAAACGGGTCGAGTAATGCTAGCCATCAATACTTCCTCATGACTCCGGTGACCACGCCCTGAATCCGGACCCGGTCCGGTTCGAGGTAGATGGGGTCCAGAGTGGGGTTGGCCGGCTGCAGGCGAATCCGGTCGCCCTCCCGGTAGAACCGTTTCAGGGTGACCTCCTCGCCGTCCACCAGCGCCACCACCATCTCGCCGTTGCGGGCGGTGTCGCGCTGCTCGAGGACGATCAGATCGCCGTCCTGGATGTGCTCGTCGATCATCGACTCGCCGCTGACCCGCAGGACGAAATTGCTCCCGCGAGTCAGAAAGCTTTCCGGCACGGCGATCTCCTCCGAATCGGCCACCGCTTCGATCGGCTGCCCGGCCGCAACCACGCCCAGCAACGGCAAGGCGCTGCGGCGGCTTCCCGCCCCGTCGAGCAGCTGAATCGAGCGGGCCTGATTGGAGAGCCGCCGGATGAAACCCCGCTCTTCCAGAGCCTTCAAGTGCTTGTAGACCCCGTTGAGCGAGGCCAGCCCGAAGTGCTCCGCGATCTCCTCCAGCGTCGGCGAGTAGCCGTGCCGGTCCAGGTAATCCCGCAGGAACGTGAAAATCGCTTTCTGACGTTTGGTCAGCGGCATCGTCGAACTCCCGAGCAGTATAGTGGTGAAGTAAAGGTGAAAAGTCAAGACAAAAAGTGTAAGAAAGGTGAAAAACTTGGGATCCGCCGTCCGCAACCCGCCCTTCACCGTTCCTCGCTCATCGTTCGCAATCGCCGGGGGCGGTTGCTACAGTAGAGATCATGGACGACGACGAGCGCGCGCGGCTGATCGAAGAGGAGCGGCGGCGGGCCCGGCGGATGCGCTTCCTCGTGGACCTTACCACCAGCACCCTGTACCAGGACTCCCGCATGACGCTGGAAGAAGCGCGCCATCTGGTGAGGCAGACCCGGCGGGCGGTGTTGCGGCTGTTTCCGGGCAAGGAGTTCACCTTCGAACTTCTCCTGCGCCCCCGCTTCGAGCGGATTCTCTACGAGCGTTGGGGGAAAGGCATGGACGGAACGGTGCATTGAGGGCGGTGGTGCAGCGGGTCCGCCGCGCCTCGGTCGAGGTGGATTCCGAGGTGGTCGGCAGCATCGGGCCCGGTGTTCTGGTGCTGCTGGGCGTGGCCCGGGGAGACGGCCGGCGGGACGAAGCCTGGCTCCGCAGGAAAATCCTGAACCTGCGCATCTTCGAAGACGAGCGGGGAAAAATGAACCGCTCCCTGCTGGAGACGGGCGGCGCCGTGTTGCTCGTCTCGCAGTTCACGCTGTACGGCGACTGCCGCAAGGGAAACCGCCCCAGTTTCTCGCATGCCGCCCCGCCGGCCCTGGCCGAAGAGCTCTACCTCGAGATGCTGAACAACCTGAAGGCGGAAGGCGTCCCGGTCGCCGCCGGCCGCTTCGGAGCCATGATGCAGGTCTCACTGCTCAAGGACGGCCCCGTCACCCTCATCCTCGACTCCCCCGTGGCACGGCCTTCCGGGCCGTGACTCGCTACCTCTCCCGAACCGGATCACGGGCAGGGATGCCCGTGCCACTGACCGGCGCCGGCTCCAAGCGATCGGCGAACTGCCCCGGCACGTTGGGCAGCCACCCCGGAGTGCGGTAGAGCAGCACTTCGACCTCCGCCTTGCGGCTGGCGTTCCGCACCCAGATATCCACCTCGGCGTTGGTGCGGTCCAGGGTGAGGACCTGTCGAATCTGCTCCTCGACCACTTCCAGCGGCGGCGGCTCCTGCCCCCCGCGGCGCAGCTCGGGGACCAGCTCCTGGTCGTAGTACTCCTGAATCTGGTCGGGCAGCACGATGATGAAAGGCTCGAAGCGCACCTTGACGAACTGCAGCACCGCCAGCTGCCGGCTGATCAGCAGCCGCAGGTCCCCCTGCGACATCTGCATCTCCCGCAGTCGATCCTGAAACGCTTCCTCGGAGGGAAACCGGCTCCGAAAGCCTTCGAAGCGCCGCTGGACGTCCTCGTCCGTCACCAGCACACCGGGAGTCTGCGCCGCCTCCCGCGCGATCAACTCCTGCTCCACCAGCTGCCCCAGGACGTTCAACAGGAAGTCCCGCCGGTCGGTCGGCTCCTCGGGAATCTCCAATCCCCGATACCGAATCGTCCAGAGCAGATCCGACAGCGTGATCACGTGGTTGTCCACCACCGCCGCCACCTGATCCACCGGCTCCTGCGCGGGCACCCCCAGGCTGCCCGACCCGAACAGGAGGAGGAAGACGATCACCCGCAAATTTCCGCTCATCGTTGACCATTCACCATTGGCTAGAACGGGTGCCCCAGCGTCAAATGGAAGTTCCACTGCCGGAAGCCGCGCACGGCCGGCGGATCGGGATTGAAGCCGATGTCGAAACGCAGCGGGCCGATCGGCGTGGACAGGTGCAGTCCGAAGCCGACCGCGTGCTCCAGCTGATTCAGCGAGAAGTCGCCCAGCTGCGGAAAGACGTTGCCGCCGTCGTAAAAGAGCGCGCCCCGGAAGATGCTGACGATGGGGAAGCGCAGCTCGGTGTTGAAGATCAGCAGGGCGTCCCCTCCCAGCGGCACGGGTCGGCCGTTGGGGTCCGGATTGCCGTTTTCGTCCACCAGCACCACCTCGCCGTTCTCGTCGCGCAGCAGCGGTCCCGCCAGGTCTTGCGGAAGTCCCCGCAGGGTCGCCGCGCCGCCGCTGAAGAAGCGCTGGCTGATGGGGACCGACTCGGTGCTTCCGTAGGGCCCCAGCAGACCGATCCGGAGGGCGGTGGCCCACACCAGCTGCGGCCGCAGCTGGCGGTAGTACTGACCCTGCAGGAAGGTGCGGCCCAGCTGCTCCTCGGACCCCAGGAAGCGGGCGGCGGCCGACATGTCGGCGCTCAGGAAGAAGCCCCCCTGCGGATCGCTGGGGTTGTCCCGCGAGTCGTTCAGGTACGAAGCGCCCAGCGTGGAGAGCCGCAGCCGTTCCTGCTCGCGAAAGAACTCCAGCGGCGCCGCCAGGCTGTCGGGCACCCGCAGCTGGACCCGCTCCACCTGGTAGCGGAAGAAGAGCGACTCGCGCCGGCTGAGCCGCCTCTCGGCCTGGATCGAACCGCCCAGCGTGAAGCTGTCGAAGGGCCGTCCCCGGATCGCCCGCGTGGTGCCGATGCCCCTCGCGGTCTGGGCCTCCTCGTTGTCGGCGTTGGCCGTGAAGACGGTGGGCAGTTTCCAGCGCAACATGCGGGGAACGGTGTAGGTGAGACTGGCCCGCTGGCGCCGGGCCCCCAGCCGCGTCCCCAGCGACAGTGACCGCGCCTGCCCCAGGAAGTTGCTGTCGGTGATGCCGAGGGTGCCCCGCGGCCCCTCGAACGAACTGTAGCCGATGCCGTACAGCAGCGTGAAGCGCTTGGCTTCCTCGACCTGGATCATGGCCAGCCGTTTGCGCTCCTGCTCGAAGGAGGGCGCGTCCTGCACCTGCACCCGGTTGAAGACGGCCAGGTTGTAGAGGTTCGCCTCGGTCTGCAGCGCCTCGTCCAACGAGAAGGGGCGGTCCGCCTCCAGCCGGATCTCGCGCCGGATCACCGACTCCCGGGTGCGCCGCCGGCCCGTGACGATCACTTCGTCCACGAACGACTGCTCCCCCTCCACCACGAAGTAGGTCACCGCCACCCGGTGGTCGGGGAGGCGTTCCAGCTGGGAGCGCAGTTCCACCTGCCGGTATCCCCGGTTCTCGTACAGCGCCGTGATCGAGGCCCGGTCCCGGGCCACCTGCAGCGGCGAAAAGGGGTCGCCCGGGCGCGTCTGGATCTCGCCGGACACGAGCTGCTCGTCCACCTGGCTGGTGCCGCGCAGCGTCACGTCCGACACCCGGTAGCGCTCGCCTTCCACCACCACGAAGGTCAGCTGCACTTTGTCGGCTTCGGAAGGTTCCAGGCGAAACTGGACGTCCGCGTCCAGGTACCCCCGCTGTTGGTAGTAGGAGCGAATGCGGTCCCGGTCCTGGCCGGCCAGCCGCGAGGTGAAGCGGCCACGGTTGAAGAAGCCGCCTTCCTGGACGGTCAGCAGCCCCCGCAGCGCCTGCTCGTCCGCAAAGCGGTTGCCGGCGAACCCGATCTCCTCGAGCTTCCGCTTCTCGCCCCGCTCGACGCGGAAGACGATGGTACCGTCCGGGGGCCGCGCCCCCGGCTGGGGATACTCGACCCTGGCCAGGAAGAAGCCCTGTCTCTGCAGCTGCTCCAGGATCGCGTCACGCGTCTCCTGCAGGAACACGTCGATGGTGCTGCCCTCCTGAAACACCGGAAGGCGGGCCAGCCGCTCGCGCGGCCAGTCCAGCCCCTCGACCCGTACGGGAGTCCGCTGCCGGCTCACGATGCGAAAGGTGAGGTCGACGCGGTTGGCGTCAGGGCGGTAGCGGGCGCCGTCCGGCACGTAGACCAGGGCGTTGAGATAGCCTTCCAGCGCCAGGTGGTCCTTCAGCCGGCGCAGGTCCTCCTCCTGGCGGATCTCGGAATAGGGAGCGCCGGGCTGCAGCTGGATCGCGCCGGCCAGCTGCTCCCGGTCCAGGGGCCCTTCCAGGTCCAGCCGCATCTCGCCCACCAGGGCCTGGTTGCCGGCGTCGACGCGGAAAGTGAGATCCAGCTGGGCCAGTTCCTGGTTCAGTTCGAACTCCGGCTCGATGGCGGCCTGAAAGTATCCATGCCGCTGATAGAGCGTCTTCAGCCGCGCCGTGCTCTCCTCCAGCTGGTCCGATTCGTAAGCGCGGGCGCTGCGCAGCGTGGGCGCCCGGCGCAGCTGCCGCTGCGGGATCTCGAGCTCTCCCTCGAAGCGGATCTCCCGGAGCGTGTAGCGGCGGATCAACCGCAGCACCAGGTCGACTTCCCCGCCGCCGCTCGCTTCGGCCAGAATCTGCACGTCGTGGAAGAGCCCGCTGGAGTGGACGCGCTGGACGGTCCGGCGGCTGGCGGAGGCCGAAAACGGCTCCCCCTCACGGATCGCGATCAGTTTGTTCAGGTCTTGCGGGCTGATCCGCGTGATCGGCCCGTCGCTCTCCAGCGTGATGCGCCGGACCGTGCGGCCGTCGTAGGCGGAGGGGGCGCCGGCTGCAGGCGCCTGGCCCGCCAGCGGCGCCCACATGCCCCACCACACCCAGGCGCAGCAGCAAGCGGCGCCCAAAAGCCTTTTGCAGATCATCCCCGTCAAAACCGTTTCTTGAGTTTGAAGTCCAGCGCCAGGGTGCCGTCCTGCTCCCCGGTGCCCACCGCCGTCAGCCAGTCCGTGATCTGCAGTTCGACCACGACGATCTGCCCCTGGGTCTGGCTCCCCAGATCGGTGCTGTAGGTGACCGAGAGCCGGTTGCCCAGCTGCTTGCCCAGCGTCACCCGCGCGCCCGGATTGCGTTCGCTGCCGAACAGGAAGGGGTCGATCGAGACTCGGTCGAAGCCGAACAGCCGGCTGCTCTGCGCCTCCAGCCGTTGCCCCAGGCTCTTGCTCAGCAGGGCGCCGGCACCGAAGATGGCCAGCGAGCCCACCTGGTCCTGCCCCCCTTCCGAACCGAAGATCTCCTCCTGCGTCTGCCCCACCGCCAGCAGCGAGACGATGCTGGAGGTCGGCAGGGGCGGGTCGGATCGGAAGGTGACCTTCAACTGATCGACCGGCCCGGACACCAGGATGTTCACCGACACGTCCCGGACCTCGGTCTGAGCCTCGAAGTTGAACACCGGGCGCGTCTGGCGCGGGTTGTTGAAGTTGATCGTGCCGCGGGTCACGTCGTACTCGTTGTCCTCGATGTACAGCGTCCCTTCGTCGACGGTGAGGCTGCCCAGCACCACCGGATTGTCGATCGTGCCGCGGATCGTGAAGTCCCCGCTGGCCGTGATGTTCGCCAGGTTGTTGTCGACCTGCAGCGTGCGGTAGCCCTCCACCTCGATGTCCAGGAAGATCTCCTCGCCCGTCACCGCCGGACCGAAGGTGGGCGCACCCGTGTAGCGCAGCACCAGCTCCGGCAGCGAGATCTCCTCCTCGTATTCCGCCGAGCGCACGTAGACCACCCCCGACAGCAGCTGCGAGTTGTCGTTGCGCAGGAAGTCGACGTCCAGGTCGAGGGTCGAGAAGACCTGCTCGGGGTACTCCAGCCGCAGGCCCGTGCCGTACACGTTCACCAGCCAGCGCACCGGCTCGAAGCCCTCCAGAAAGACGCCTCCTTCGGCGTTGAGCGTGCCGTAGGGGGTGCGGGTCGAGAGCTGGTCGATGCCGATCTGATTGGCGGTGAAGCGGAGCCGCCCGTTGGTCTCGAACAGCGTGGTGGGCAGGCTGGGGTGCTGCAGGAAGGCGTCTTCCACCTGCGCGTCGCCCACGATGCGCGGGTTTGCGAGCGGCCCGGAGACCACCGTCTCGAGTTTCACCGACCCCAGCGTCGAACCGCCCGCCAGAAACGGGTTGAGCAGCAGCAGGTTGAGCGTCCCCTTGGTTTCCACCACCACCGACGGCTCCCGGCGCAGGTCCAACGAACCGCTCACCTCGAGCTCGGTCTCCCGGCCGGTGAAACGGACCGGCGCCAGTCTCACGACCTGGCCGGCGTAGTCCACCCGCAAGGGAGTCTGGTTGCGGACCTGGTAGCCCTCGGCCACCAGCCGCACGGTGTCCAGCTCGAGATGGGCCTCGCTCAACCCGAAGTCGGACAGCCGGCCCGCCAGGCGCGCCCGTCCGCTGGTCTCACCCGCGAGCTGGACGCGCGTCTCGGCCGGCAGCAGCGCCAGGTAGGGCGCCAGGGGCAGTTCGTCCAGCTGCATGTCGGCCCGGAACGGATAGGGCGCTTCCAAACCCAGACGCCCGGACACCAGCAGCGGGTTGCCCAGAAAGCCGGTGCGCAGGGCCAGTTCCAGCTCGGGGTCGTCGGGCTGCCGGCGGTGGGCGCTCAGCGCCAGGTCGTCCAGCCGATACTCGCCCAGCTGCAGCCGGGGGGCGCGCAGGTCCGCCGCCAGCGTGAAGCGTTCCGTGTCTCCCCGGGCCTGCAGGGTCAGATCGGCGGTCCCTCGAGCCGGCAGCCCCTCGGGCCACATCTCGAGGCCGCCCAGTTGCAGGCCCCGGCCCTGCAGCCCCACTTCGAACTGCCCCTCCGGAAAGGAGTACAGCAGATCGCCCGCCACCGTACCCCCCAGGACCTCGCCGTCCAGCGAGGAGAGGCGGATCTGGTCTCCGTCGACCACGTACTCGCCGGCCAGGCTGGTGATCTCCTGCTCGAGCAGGTTCCCCTCCCGCAGCCGGAAGCGGCCGCTTCCCTGGTAGTCGCCGGGGGCGCGCTGCGAGACCCGCACGTCGCCCGACAGGCGGCCCCGCAGCGGGCTGTCGACCTCAAGCAGGGCCAGCCAATCTTCCAGCCGCGCCTGCTGGATGTCCGCTTCCAGCCGGCGCAACCCGGGGTCCTCCGTCCCGAGCGCCCACTCCAGCCCGCCCTCAAGCGAGTGCGGGTCTCCCCGCAGGCGGAAGTTTTCCAAGGTGAACCGCTGTCCCGACTCGAGGCGGAAGTCGCCGGCGGCGCTACCCAGCTGCCGGCCCTCGAGGCTGACCTGCCCGGCGCGCGCGTTCCCCGCCACCACCAGCGGGCCTGCGCCGGAGGAAACCGTGACCTCCGCCAAGACGCCTTCCAGCGCGGGCAGCGGCCCCGGCCGCAACGCCTCCGGCCAGACCGGCGACAGCGAAGCGAATTCGATCAGCCTGCCCCCCTGCTCGGCCCGCAGGGTGGCGTCCAGGTTCAGTTCGCCGTCCAGGCCTACCCGTCCCGTGAAGGCGACCGTGCAGTCCAGCGTCTCGAGCGTCCCCCCCTGCAGGCCCACGCCGTCGGCCGCCAGCTGAAAGCCGGCCGCCCCCTCGAACGGAAAGACGGCGGGAGTCAGCGGCGGGCGCGGCAGCACCCAGTCACCCGTCCAGGACGCGCTTCCCTCCCCCGCCAACCGGCCGAAATCCAGGCCCGGCCAGACGACTTCGGCGGTGGCGCGGGCGGTCCCGCGGGCCTGCAGCTCGGGACTCTGCAGAAAGGGCGCCAGCCGCGCCAGCTGGAAGCCGTTTCCCTGCAGGCGAAAGCGCGAGGTCCCCGGCTCGTCCCAGTGCAGCTCGCCCTCGGCCTGGACGCGCCCCCCTTCGAACTGGAAGCGGGTCTGCTCGGCGACCAGGGACTCCCCGTCGACCCGAACGCGGCCGGAGAAGTCCCGGAAGCGGAAGTCACGCCACTGGAAGGCGTCCGAGTCGAGCTGTCCCTGGTAGCGGAAGTCGCCCCCCGTCCCGGAAAAGGTGCCCCGCGCCGTGAACTCTCCGCTGGAGAATTCCCGCGAGAGGGGCGGCCGGTCGATCAGGGCGGGCTGGGCCACCACCCGCCCGTCGAAGGTATAGCGGAAGTCGGACAGGTCGAGGATGGCGCCCGACTGCTCGGCGCGCAGGGCCGGCGTGGACGCGATCACCGAGGGCAGTTCGATGGAGTTTGGGAGCAGTTCGAACTTGACCTCGAGTTCCATCGGAGACAGCTCGAGGGCGCCCGCCTCGAACTCGACCCCGCTCAACTGGAGGACTCCCGCGTACCGGTTGCGCTCGGGGTAGAAGCGGACGTTCAGTTCCAGCCCCCCCTCGGAGGAGGCCAGCCGCAGGGGCTGGTCCCGGAAGATCAGCAACCCTCCCTCCAGTCGCCACCGCCGGATGCCCAGCCCGATCAGCTTCCCCAGGTCGGGCGGCGGCCCGCCTTCCCTGCGGAACATGTTCATCAGGTTGAGCCGGTCGTTGGGGTCCTCCAGCACGCGCACCACCAGGCCGTCCAGCTCGAGGTCGTCCAGCGTGGCCTTCGGAGAGACGAAGCTGACGATGGAGAAGTCCACGCGGGCCGCCGGCAGATCGATGGCCGGCTCCGGGGCGGGATACTGGGAATCCCAGAGCCGAAGCCCCTCGAGGCGCACCGCCGTTCCGGTCCACTCCACCCGGATGGAGTCCAGTTCGGCCCGCAGGGCGAAGCGCTGCTCCAGCTCCTGGACCACCCGCTGGCGAAGGGTTTCGCGGAAGCCGTCGCTGCGCAGGTACAGCAGCAGGGAAACCACGGCGACCAGCACCAGGACGGGTATCAGGATGGCGGCGAGCTTCAAAAACCGGCGCATAGGAATCCTTTTAAATTACTGTCACAGCACAATTTTAGCAGAACCGGAAGCGGGGTCCGAATCGGTTGACATTGGCCGAATATCGTGATTATGATTTGGGGCACTCGTGAGGCCAGGAAGATCAACGGGGCAGTGAGCAAGACCGATTTCGAACTACTCTTCGGCAGCCGGCTGGAATACCTGGATCTGGTCCAGAACGTCTCCGAGAACATCGGCCGGATGCTGGGTTTGGACGACGACAGCCAATACTGGATGAGCCTCTCAGTGCGTGAGTCGGTCACCAATGCGATCCTGCACGGAAACAAGCAGGACGGCGACAAGAAGGTCAACGTCCTGTTCAGTTTCTTGGAGGACCGATTGGTGATTCGGGTTCAGGACGAAGGGAATGGGTTCGAGCAGGAGTCGCTCCCCGACCCCCTCGACCCGGAGAATTTGTTGAAACCGAGCGGACGCGGCATTTTCTACGTGCGCTCCTTCATGGACGACGTGAGCTACCGGGCGCTTCCCGAAGGCGGCTGGGAAGTCCGAATGGAAAAAAGGTTGAACCATCAACAGCAAGGAGACAGCGATGACCATTGACATGCGGAAGGTGAAGGACGTCACCGTTCTGGACATACACGGCAAGATCACGATCGGCGAGGGGAGCGCGGAGATTCGAAACACCGTTCGCGACCTGCTGCAGGCCGGGCAGAAGAAGATCCTCCTGAACCTGGGAGACGTGAGCTACGTCGACAGCTCGGGTATCGGGGAGCTGGTGAGTTCTTACACCACGGTGACCAATCAGGGCGGTCAGCTGAAACTCCTGAACCTGACCAAGAAGCTGCGTGAGCTGCTGGCGATCACCAAGCTGCTGACGGTTTTCGAGTCCCACGACGACGAAGCCGAAGCCATCGCCAGCTTCTGAGCCGAGCCGCGACTGCCGTTTGGATGGCGGGCCGTTTTCACGAGCGGCCCGCCTTTTTTTTCGTGGTACTCTCGGAGCCGAGAGGTGGGACTTGGCCAAGTATTCTCTGTACGTCGTCGGGACGGATCAGCAAAAGGTCCCGTTCTTGCGGGGAATGCTGACCCATTCCCTCATCGAGCAGGGGTTGAGCTTCAAGGACGCCTACAAGACGGCCAACCTGGTGCGCGAGCGGCTCCGCGACCGCGGCACCATCTCCCGCAAGAAGCTGCGCAACACGGTCGAAGCCGTGGTGGAGGAGGAGTTTCCCGGCAAGTACGTGCTGCTGCGCGAGCAGCTGCCCACCCAGGCGCCGCCCATCTGGGTGCGCGGGCAGGACGTCGTCCCCTTCAGCAAGGGCCTGCTCTCCCAGTCGCTGCAGGCCTCGGGGCTGGAGCCCCAGGAGTCCTACCAGATCGCCCTGGAGATCGAGGACTCGCTGCGCCAGAGGGAGGAGTTCGAGATCGGGCGCGACGAGCTGCGCACCCTCATCTTCAAGAAGATCTCCAAGCGGCACAGCCCGGACGTAGCCGAGCGCTACCTGCTGTGGCGGCATTTCAAGTCTCCCGACAAGCCGGTGATCATCCTCTTCGGGGGCGCCACCGGGGTGGGCAAGACGACCGTGGCCACCGAGGTGGCGCACCGGCTGGGCATCGGCAAGATCCTCTCCACGGACACCATCCGCCAGATCATGCGCATGATGTTCTCCCGCGACCTGCTGCCGGCCATCCACAGTTCCTCCTACGAAGCCTGGAAGCAGCTGCCCGCCAACACGTCCAAGGAACCGCCCGTGCTGGGGGCCTTCCGCGAGCAGACCATCCGGGTGCTGGTGGGGGTTCGGGCGATGCTGGAGCGGGCCGTGCAGGAGAACACCTCGCTGGTGGTCGACGGAGTCCACCTGGTACCGGGGCTGATGGGATTCGCCGACCTGGAGTCGAAGGCCTACATCGCGCCGGTGGTGATCTCGACCCTCAACAAGGCCAACTACCTGGAGCGCTTCCCGGCACGCGAGAGCAAGGCAGCCGACCGTTCGGCCAAGAAATATCGCGACAATTTCGATTCCATCCTGCAGATTCAGGACTACATCCTGGAGATGGCGGAAGACCACGACGTGCCGATCATCGAAAACAGCAACCTGGACGAGACGGTGGCGTCCATTCTGACGGTGATTACCAATTCGCTTCGCGAGAAACTGAAAATCGGTAGTGAAGAACTCCTTGCGAGAGCCCTCTGAAACGAACGGAGCCGCGCGCGCGCTGGTCGTGATTCAGGACGGCGTGGGGGACCGCCCGCTGCCCGAGCTGGGCGATCGGACGCCGCTGGAAGCCGCCGACAAGCCCTGCATGGACGGCCTGATCCGCCGGGGGGCGGCGGGCCTGATGGAGGTGGTGGAACGGGGCGGAGAGGTCGCCACTCACACCGGGCACCTGGCGCTGTTCGGGCAGGACCCCGAGCGCTCCGAATACCAGCGGGGTCCCATGGAGGCGTCCGGTGTCGGCTTTCACCTGCTTGCTGGAGACGTGGCGCTGCGCTTCAACTTCGCCACCGTCGACGAGTCGATGCAGATCGTGGACCGGCGGGCGGGCCGGATCCGCCGGGAATCGGCCCGTCTGATCGAGAGTCTCGAGCGGATCCGGCTGCCGGCCCCCGTCCAGCTGTTTTTCCTGCCCGCCACCGAGCACCGGGGAGTGCTGGTGATGCGTGGGGAGGACGTCTCCCCGCACGTGACCGACTCGGACCCCGGCTCGCTCAACTCCCACCGCGAGGTGTTGCCGGTGCGTCCCACCATGGGAGGGCGGGCGGCGCTGCGGACGGCGGGCTGGCTCAACGAGGTGATCCGGCAGAGCCACTCGATCCTCGAGGCGCACCCGGTCAACCAGGCGAGGCGGCGGCGGGGCCGGCTGCCGGCCAACATCATCCTGACTCGCGGCGCCGGGACCAGCCAGCGATTCGTCGACCTGCCGCAGAAGACCGGCCTGCGCATCGCCTGTGTGAGCGGCGAGGCGACCGTGCTGGGTCTGGCCCGGTTGAGCGGGATGAACGCGGTGAGCGGCGACGGCATGACCGCCAACCTGGATACGGACCTGGAGGAGAAGGCGGCCCGGGTGGAGTCGTGCCTGGCCAGCCATGACCTGGTCTACCTGCACCTGAAGGGGTGCGACATCGCCGGCCACGACCGCTCTCCCGAGAAGAAGAAGGCCTTCATCGAGCGGACCGACGAGATGCTGTGCCGCTTGCTGGAGCGGCTGCGCGGGCGCTACCGCCTTCACCTGGCCCTGCTGGGCGACCACTGCACGCTGAGCAAGACAGGCGAGCACAGCGACGACCCGGTCCCGATCTTCCTGGAGGGAGAGGGCATCGCGGCCGATTCGGTGGCACGCTATGGGGAGCGCAGCTGCGCCGAAGGCCGGCTGGGCCTGATCAGCCCGGAAGCGGTGATGGATCTGCTTTTGGAAGGGCTGGTCCACGTCCCGCAGGTGTGAGTAGGACGGGCAACCTGCCCGTCACTCCGGATCGCGGGCAGGATGCCCGCGCCACTCCATTCCTCAAAACGGCAGGTTCTTGGCGATGTCGTTGTAGATCACCACGACCATCAGCAGCACGATGAACAGGAAGCCGACCTTGAAGATGCGCTCCTTGGCGCGCAGGCTCAGGTCGCGTCCCAGCATCCCCTCCACCAGCAGCAGCAGGATCACGCCGCCGTCCAGCACGGGGATGGGCAGCAGGTTGAGGATGCCCAGCTGCAGCGACACCAGGGCCATGAAGCTGAGCAGCGCCGTCCAGCCGATCTGCGCCGCCATGCCCGAGTACTTGGCGATCTCGATGGGCCCGGACATCTGCTTGATCGAGGCCTGCCCCGTGACCAGCCGGGCCACGGTGGTGAAGACCAGCTTGGTGAGCCGGATGTTCTCCTCGACCGACTTGCCGAACGCCTCGAGCAGACCGTACTGCTGGGTTTCGGTTTCGAACTGGACGTAGGCGCCGATGCGCG
>JBFGHG010000006.1:0-16316 GCA_041578395.1 Acidobacteriota bacterium | reverse complement strand
GGTGGCGTAGTGGGCCCAGATGAACAGCGGCAGGCGGAACCAGGTCAGGCCCGGGGCGCGCATCTTGTGGATCGTGACCACGAAGTTCAGGCCGGTCAGGATGGACGAGAATCCGGTGATGAAGATCCCCACCGCCGCCACCGCCACGTTGCTGTTGGAGTAGACGCTCGAGTAGGGCGTGTAGAAGGTCCAGCCGGTGTCCACTCCCCCGAAGGCGACCGCGAAGAGGGTCAGCGTGCCCCCCACCGTGTAGATGTACCAGGAGAGCAGGTTGATCTTGGGCAGCGCCAGGTCGCGGGCGCCGATCATCAGCGGCACCAGGAAGTTCCCCAGCACCGCCGGGATGGAGGGGATCAGGAAGAAGAAGATCATGATCAGCCCGTGCATCGTGAACACCTTGTTGTAGGTGTCGGACTGAACCAGATCGGCCTGAGGAGTCAGCAGCTCCAGCCGGATCAGCACCGCGAACGCGCCCCCCAGGAAGAAGAAGAGGGTGAGCGAGATCAGGTACAGGATGGCGATCCGCTTGTGGTCCTTGGTCAGCAACCACGACTTGATGCCGTAGGCCACGTTCAGGTAGTTTTCCCGCGCCTCCCCGCCGGCCGCCTCCTCCGGCAGGGGCTCTAGAGCGTTACTCATTCGTTGCTCGCAATCCTTTCCTCACTCCCCTGGGCGTCCGCCGTTGCCTGCAGCGACTCCAGGTAGGCCATGATTTGCAGCAGGCCGGTCTCGCTGATCTGTCCCTGGAAGGTGGGCATCAGCTGGGAATAGCCCGCCACGATCTTGGCACCCGGGTTGAGAATCGACTCTCGGATGTAGGCCTGGTCCGCGGTGACGGTGCGCCCGTCCTGCAGCCGTACGTCGCGGCCCCACAGCCCCGCCAGATTGGGTCCGCGGGCCCCCGACGTCTCGTTGTGGCAGGTGTTGCAGCGCAGCTGTTCGAAGAGCTTGCGGCCCGACACCGACAGCGGCTCGCCGCTGGCCCCGCTCAGCCAGCGCTCGTACTGGACCGGGTCCATCACCGTGACCCAGCCGATCATCTCGGAGTGCTTGGTCCCGCAGTACTCGGTGCAGAACAGGTGGTAGCGGCCCGGTTTGGTGGCCTCGAACCAGGCCACCGTGTAGCGGCCCGGCAGCACGTCCATCTTGATCCGGAAGGCGGGCACGAAGAAGCTGTGAATCACGTCCTCCGAGGTCATGGTCAGGCGCACGGGCTGCCCCACCGGCACGTGCAGGCTGTTGATCTCGCGCTGCCCGCTGGGGTGCTGGATCTTCCACATCCACTGCTTGGCCACCACCAGCATGTCCAGCGTGTCCGAGGGCGGCCGGCTGATCTGGAAGAAGAGCATCACGCCCCACACGAACATCCCCATGGCGATGATGGTGGGGATGATCGTCCAGGTCAGTTCCAGCTTGAGCGACCCGATCAGGGGGCGGGGGACTTCCAGCTCGGAGCGGCGCCGGTAGCGGACGGCGAAATAGGTCACCAGCCCGAAGATCAGCAGCGAGAAGAATACGCTCACCGCGATCATGAAGAAGTAGAGCGCGTCCGTCTTGGCCGCGATCGTCGACGCCTGCTCCGGAAACAGTAGATTATCGGACCACATCGGTTCGTACTCGAGCTCTCACGAAGCCGCCGCCCGGCGAGCGCGCTCGCCCAGGCGCAGCCACAGCAGCAGGCCGCCGATTCCCACCATGGTCGCCAGCGCGGCCAGCCGCAGCACGTTCATAATCACCAGGCTGTAGCGGCCCAGCGAAGGGTCGTAGCGAAAGCAGTAGAGGAGCACCTGGTCCACCGCCGACCCGATGCCCCCGCCGGCGGCCTCCACCAGGGAGAGCCGTAGGTCGCGGGGGGAATACTCCACCCCGAACAGGTAGCGCGAGACCCGGCCACCGGGGGTCAGCACCATGATGGCACTGGCGTGGCTGTAGAGGTCCGACTCCGCCTCGTACTGGTAGCGGAATCCCACCGCGTCCGCCAGCGGGCGGATCGACTCTTCGGGCCCCGTCAGGAAATGCCAGCCGGACGCGCCGCCTTCCCGCCCGTAGCGCTCCAGGTAGACCGCCTTCTTGTCGGCCGCCATCCGCGGCGTCTCGCCCGGGTCGATGCTCACGGTAACGATGTCGAACTCGTTGCCCACCTCGAACTGCATCGTCCGGATGGCCCGCAGCACGCCGTTGAGCACCTCGGTGCACAGCATCGGACACTCGTAGTAGGCGAGCACCATCACCACCGGCCGCTCCCCGAAGTAATCCCCCAGCCGGACCCGGCGGCCGTCTTCGTCCGAAAAGGCCGCGTCCAGGGGCGCCTGGGCGCCGAGCAGCTGGTCGATTCCGACGTTTTGCAGGGCGGCGGGGCGTTCGGACGCTTTCAGGCCCTGCGCGGCGAGGGGGCCCGCTGCGCAGAACGCGCACAGCAGCATGGCCGCCAGCCTGATCGACACTGTGGAAATCAACCTCATCCCCATGACCAGTGTACTAGTTCCGCCCCTCCAACCCTGACTGTCCGGCAGCCTGCGGCACGCCTTCCCGAGGCTCGAGCCCGCGCTCCAGAATCAGGTCGATGGCGCGGTCGATCGGGATTCGAACCACCCGTGCGTCCGGATCGATCCATTGATATTTTTCCAGCTGCCTGATACTCCGCTCCCGGTACTCGTCCAGGTCGTTTCCCGGCCGGACCTGCAGGCGCGGCTCGGGCGGAAGCGGATTGGGCTCCGCCAGAGGCGAAGGGGGCCGGTCGGCGGCAGCCTCCCGCCGTTCCAGGTAGTCGAACATCGGGATCATCGCCAGCAGCGCGATCAGGCAGGCGGCCGCGATCAGCACCGTCATCACGACGATCGGCTTCACGTTCACGTCGGTCTTTTCGTGGCCGCCATGTCCCGGCCGGTGCTCAGCCATGGTCCACCGCCCCTCCCCCGAACGCCTCTTCCAGGCGCGGGTCGTTGACCGGCAGCAGCGCCCGGTCCTTCAGTTTGTGGCAGAAGACGGCCAGCCACAGGCCCCCCAGTGCCAGGAAGGCGACCGGGTCCGTCCAGACCACGTGGAATCCGCCCCCGTCGTGCTGCGTGCCGGGCACGATCAGAAAGAACAGGTCCACTGCCCGCAGTGTCAGCAGGGCCACGGCCAGCACTCCCAGCGTGGCGGCGCGCTGCTTGTTGCTCCGGGACAGCAGCAGGGCGAAGGGGAGCGCGAAGTGGAAGACCACCAGCACAATCGCCACGTACTCCCAGCCCCCTTCCGTCCGCCGGATGTACCAGGGGGTCTCCTCGGGGAGGTTGCCCGACCAGACGATCAGGTACTGCGAGACGTTCAGATAGGCCCACAGCATCACGAAGGCCAGCAGCAGGTTGCCCAGGTCGTGAAAGTGCTTGGGCGTCACGATCGTGGCCAGCGGTTCGTAGCGCCGCAGCCAGCGCAGGCAGACCACGGCGAAGGCCAGGGCGGCCAGGCCGTAGCTCTCCAGGAAGATCAGGCCGTACATGGTGGAGAACCAGTGGGGCTCGAGCGACATGGCCCAGTCCACCGAGCTGAACGTAACCGCCGCGCCCATCAGCACGATGCCGGGTCCGCTGATCAGCTGCAGCCGGCGGGTGATCGCCGGGTCCCCGGTGCGGTCCTGCTGCACGGAGCGCAGGTTCAGGACGTAGGCCCAGCCGATCCAGAAGGCGAAGTAGAGCACCGCCCGCAGCGTCCAGAAGGTGACGTTCAGGTAGGGCTCCTTGTGCTGCAGCAGCGCGTCGTTGGCGACCGCCTCCGGGTGCGCCCACTCGTACAGGTCGTGCACTCCGAACAGCAGGGGCAGGAAGAGCGCCGCCACCGCCAGGTAGGTCCGAGTCGAGGCCTCCAGGATCCGGCGGATCACGAAGCCCCAACCGCCCCCCACCATGTGGTGCAGCATCAGGATGGCCAGCGAACCGGTGGTGACGCCGAACACGAACAGATAGGCCACCAGGTAGGAGCGGAAGAAGTGGTGCGGGTCGAGCAGCCATCCGATCGCCAGGCCCACCGCGCCCAGGATGCCGGCGACGAGGAAGCGGCCGCGCAGCTGCTCGCACTGACGGTCCAGTTCTTCGACGACTTTCATGGACGCTCCTCGATCTGCAGGCCCGGCGGGACGTCCGCGGGGGTGGCGTTCTGACTCAGCTGCAGGGCCTGCAGATAGGCCACGATCGCCCAGCGGTCGTGCACGTTGACCCGGGAGGCGTACGGGTACATGGCGCCGAAACCGTTCGTGATCACGTCGAACACGTAGCCGGGCGGCGCGGCCCGCAAGCGCTCGATGTGAAAGGAGGGCGGCGGCCGCAGTCCCCGCTGGACGATCATCCCGTCGCCGTAGCCGGCCGGACCGTGGCAGGGTGAGCAGTAGATGTCGTAACGCTGCCGCCCCCGCTCGAGCAGCTCCCGGCTCAGCTCGACCGGAATCGCGGCGGCGGGCCGGCCTCCCACCTTACCCTGGAAGTAGTGTTCGTCCGCCGTCATCTGTCCGCGGGCCACCGTCCCTTCCACCACCGGGCGCGCCGCCCGCCCGTCGGCGAAGAACTCCGTCTCGGCCAGCGGCTTGTAGCGCGGCTGGTCGTGCATGTCCAGCCGGCACCCCGCCGCCATGGCGGTCAGCAGAAGCAGACCGGCGATTGGAACCATCCGGGGAGGGGCCCAGTCCTCCGAAGCGGGCCGCGCAGAAGCCGGGTCGGAGCGCCGAAGGTCGCAAAGGAGGATCATGCTTCCACCTCGTGGATCCCGTGCGCCCCCAGCGATTCCAGGAACCGCCGCGTCCGGTCCCGCTCGTAGAGGGGGTCGGCGGCCTCGATGCAGAGGAAGAAGCGGTTGCGCGTCGCCAGCTTGAAGCGCTTCACGTTGAAGACCGGGTGATACGGCATGGGCAGTCCGTTGAGCGCCAGCATTCCCAGCACGGTGGCCAGCGCGGCCAGCAGGATGGTGGTCTCGAAGGTGATCGGGATGAAGGCCGGCCAGCTGTGCAGCGGGCGGCCGCCGATGTTCAGCGGATAGTCGATCACCGTCGTCCAGTACTGCAGCGCGTAGCCCCCCAGCAACCCGAGCAGCCCTCCCCCCAGCACGATGGCCGGCAGCCGGGTCTTCGTGAACCCCAGCTCCTCGGCCAGCCCGTGGACCGGCAGCGGCGTGTAGGCGTCCATCTTGCGGTAACCGGCCTGCCGGGCCCCGCGCGCCGCAGCCAGGATCTCCTGCTCGGTGCGGAACTCGGCCAGCAGTCCGTAGGGGGGAAGGTTGCGGCTCATCCTCTTCTCAATGCTCCTTTCCCTTGCCTTTGCCCGGCACCAGCGTCCGCATCTCGAAGATCGAGATCATCGGCAGCACCCGGATGAACAGGAACAGCAGCGACAGGAACAAGCCCAGCGTGCCGATGTAGATGGCCCAGTCCCAGAAGGTGCCGGCGTACATCCCCCAGGAGGACGGCAGGAAGTCGCGGTGCAGGCTGGTCACCACGATCACGTAACGCTCCAGCCACATGCCCACGTTGACGATCAGCGAGATCACGAACAGCAGCAGCGGGCTCGAGCGCACCTGCCGGATCCAGAGGAACTGCGGCGTGATCACGTTGCAGGCGATCAGCATCCAGTACATGTACCAGTAGGGCCCGGTCATGCGGTTGTAGATCATGTAGCCTTCGTAGAGGCTGCCGCTGTACCAGGCGAAGAAGGCTTCGACCATGTAGCCGTAGGCCACGATCAGGCCGGTGGCCAGGATGATCTTGGCCATGTTGCGCAGGTGGCGCAGCGTGATGAAGTCTTCCAGGCCGTAGAGCTTGCGGATGGGGATGGCCAGCGTCACCACCATCGCGAACCCGGAGTAGATGGCCCCCGCCACGAAGTAGGGCGGGAAGATGGTCGCGTGCCAGCCGGGAATGATCCCCACCGAGAAATCGAAGCTGACCACCGTGTGCACCGAGACCACCAGGGGCGTGGCCAATCCGGCCAGCAGCAGGTAGGCGGTCTCGTAGCGGAACCAGTGGTAGGCCGAGCCCCGCCAGCCCATCGCCCCGATCCCGTAGACCATGCGCGCCAGCTTGTTCTTGGCCCGGTCGCGCAGGGTGGCCAGATCGGGGATCAGCCCCACGTACCAGAACAGCAGCGAAACGGTGCCGTAGGTCGAAACGGCGAAGACGTCCCACACCAGCGGGCTGCGGAACTGCGGCCACATCTGCATGGTGTTGGGGTAGGGAACCAGCCAGTAGGCCAGCCAGGGGCGCCCCGTGTGCAGCAGCGGGAAGATCCCCGCGCAGGCCACGGCGAACAGCGTCATCGCCTCGGCGAAGCGGTTGATGGAAGTGCGCCAGTCCTGCCGCAGCAGCAGCAGGATGGCCGAGATCAGGGTGCCGGCGTGGCCGATGCCGATCCACCAGACGAAGTTGATGATGGCGAAGCCCCACCCCACGGGGACGTTGATGCCCCACACGCCGGTGCCGACCAGCACCGTGTAGGCGATGGCGTACATCATCAGCATCAGCAGGGTGAACGCCCCCGCGAACCCCAGGAACCAGCCCAGCGGCGTCCGGCCGGTCAGCACGATGGCGCTGATCTTGTCCGTGACCGAGGCGTAGGAGTGGCCTGGTTCGATGACGGGCGGCTGTTCCAGTTCCGGCCGGCTACTCATTCGGCATCTCCGGGTTGGGATTCCGCAGCCGGGCCAGATAGGTGGTGCGCGGGCGGGTTTGCAGTTCGCTCAGGATGCCGTATTCCAGAGGGTCGGCCTTCCAGCGCGAGACCTCGCTGTCCGGGTCGTTGATGTCGCCGAAGGAGATGGCGCGGCTGGGGCAGACCGCCTGGCAGGCGGTCCGGACCTCCCCGTCGCGGATGCGCCGGTTCTCGATCTTGGCCTGGATGCGCGCGGCGTTGATGCGCTGTACGCAGTAGCTGCACTTCTCCATCACGCCGCGGCTGCGCACGCTCACGTCCGGGTTGCGCATGAGCTTCAGGCTGGGGGTGTCCCAGTCCTGGTACAGGAGGAAGTTGAAGCGCCGCACCTTGTAGGGGCAGTTGTTGCTGCAGTAGCGGGTCCCCACGCAGCGGTTGTAGGTCATCTCGTTGATGCCTTCGGCGCTGTGCGTGGTGGCGGCCACCGGGCAGACCACCTCGCAGGGGGCGTTCTCGCAGTGCTGGCAAGGCATCGGCTGGTGCACGAAGTGCGGGTTGTCCAGGTCGCCGTGGAAGTAGCCGTCCACGCGGATCCAGTGCATTTCGCGGCCCAGCTCGACCTGGTCCTTCCCCACCACCGGGATGTTGTTCTCCGACTGGCAGGCCACCACGCAGGCGTTGCAGCCCGTGCAGGCCCCCAGGTCGATGGTCATGCCCCAGGCGTAGCCCTCGTACTTCCAGCGAGGGAAGAGCGAGTATTCGTCGCCGAACTCGTGCCCCATCTCGTGCACGAACTCGGGGTGCTCCCGGTACTCTTCCAGAGTGCCCTCGCGCACCAGGTGGCGCCGTTCGGCTTCGGCCGAGGCCTCCACTTCGATGGCGAAGTGGCTCTGGGTCGAAGCGAAGCGATGGGTGCCCGGACCTCGGGAGACCTCCACCCCGGAGACCTGCCAGAGCCCCGACGATGTGCGCAGCGGATAGGCGTCGAAGCCGGCGCCGTTGCCCACCCGACCCGCGTGCGTACGCCCGTAGCCGAGGTGCACACAGACGGTCCCTGCAGCCTGTCCAGGGACGATCCAGGCGGGACCCTGCAGACTGCGCTCGCCGAGCGTCAGGGCGACGCGGTCGCCGGTGGCCAAGCCCAGTTCCTGGGCTGTAGCCGGGGCGATCAGGACGGCGTTGTCCCAGGTCAGCTTGGTGAACGGCTTGGGCAGCTCCTGCATCCAGCCGTTGTTGGAGAACTCGCCGTCGCCGACGCTGGGGTCGGCCCGGAAGATCACTTCGTAGCCCTCGGTCTCCGGCACCGTGCGGTACACGGTCTGAATCGCCGGAACCAGGGCCGCGGCCCGAGTGCCCTCCACCACGCCGTCGTGGACGCTGCGCAGCCAGAACGGCTCGAACTCCCCTCCGCCGTGACGACCTCGCCAATGTTCCTTCACCAGATCGTGGCTGCTGGCCCCGCCCCGGCCCAGCAGAGCGGCCGTCACTTCCAGGTTCGACTTTCCGCCGAACAGCGGCGCGATCAACGGTTGCTGGATGGTGGCCGTTCCGTCGTAGGCACGAACGTCGCCCCAGCTCTCGAGCGAGTGCGTCGCCGGCAGGTGCCAGTGGCAGCGCGCCGAGGTCTCGTCTTCGTAAGCGCTGCAATGAATGCGCAGCGGCACCCGGTCGAGCCGGGAGGCGAACTCGAGGTCGGCCGGGGCATCGTAGACGGGGTTGCCGCCCAGCATCAGCAGCAGCTCGACCCGGCCCTCCTCCATGTCGGCCGCCAGCTCGCGGATCGACTCCAGCTGGCGGACCGGGCGCGCCTCCACGGCCTCGGTGTGCACGACCGCGTTTCCGACGGCTCCCAGGAAGTGGTTGCAGGCGTGGGCCAGGGCGTGGACGTTCGGCGGCGCCTCGTCTCCGGCGATCACCAGGCCTCGCGCGCCCCGGGACTGCAGGTCGCGGGCAGCGGCCGTCAGCCAGGCCTCGTGTTCCGTCTGACCGCCTGGCACCGGCACCCCCAGTTGCGCCGCCAGCGACAGGGCGGCGTTCTCGAGACGGCCGGCCGGCAGCGGCAGCCGGTGATCCGCCATGCTTCCCGTGATGCTGGGAGTCGGCTCCAGGACGTAGAGGCGGTTCATCGCTCCCTCGCCTCCCAGCACCCGGCGCCGCAAGGCGAAGTCGTTCGCGTAGCGGACGCTGCCGGCACCGGAGCCCAGGAAGTCGGCTCCCAGCGAGACGATCACGTCGGCCTGCGAGAGGTCGTAGTGCGTGTCCACGTCGAGCCCGAACGACAGCCGCGCACCCTCGTGGACGTTGTCACGCCCCGCGGGCTGCCACTGGTGCCAGCGCGCCTCCGGGAACTGCCGCTCCAGCTGTTCCAGCAGCGCTGCCAGTGTCGGAGAGGTGATCGATCCGGTGAGGATGCGCAGGCCCCTTCCTCCGCGGGCGCGCTGGGTCTCCAGGGGACCGCTCAGTTCCTGCAGGAAAGTGTCCCAGGTACTGATCCGGCCGGCCTTGCGAACCACCTGGGAGCGGTCCGGGTCGTACAGTCCCAGAATGGAGGCCTGCCCGAGTGCGTTGGTGGCGCCCAGGCTGGCGGGGTGATCGGGATTTCCCTCGATCTTGGTCGGGCGGCCCAGGTGGCTCTCCACCAGCACGCCCAGCCCGTAGCCGGCCTGTTCCAGCGCGGTGGCGTAAAAGAGGGGCCGGCCGGGAACGATCTCTTCGGGCTGACGGACGTAGGGAACGATCTTCTCGAGGGGCTGCTTGGTGCAGGCGCCCAAACCGGCCAGGGCCAGCGAGGCGCCCATCAGGCGGAGGAAGTCGCGGCGGCCCTTGGGGTCGGTCCACTCGGAAGCGTTCTCCGGGAACTCCCGGTGCAGGAAGCTCTCGAATTCCGGCGTCCCGGCCAGCTCTTCCAGGCTGCGCCAGTACTTGCGGCCTTCCAGCCGGTCCAGTTTTCCGCGGATGCGTTGGAGGTCCACGGCTGGTCGCCTTTTGCGTGTGTCGCTCATCGATGACAGATCGAACAGTTGGTCAGATTGATGGTGTCCGCGATCCCGTACTGCTGGACCAGCTCTCGCCCTCGTTCCAGCTGATCGGCGGGCGGGCGCCAGTTCACGTCGAACACTCTCTCCACCGGCCGCACGTACCGGGCCGGCTCGCGGTGGCACTCCAGACACCACTCCATGTACAACGAATTGGCTTTCCAGACCAGCGGCATCTGGTCGATCTGGCCGTGGCAGGTGGTACAGCCCACCCCCTTGCTCACGTGGATGCTGTGGTCGAAATAGACGAAGTCGGGCAAATCGTGCACCCGATTCCAGCGCAACGATTCTCCGCTGGAGTAACTCTGCCGCACCGGCGCCAGCATCTCGGCGTCGGACCACACCAGACTGTGGCAGCTCATGCAGGTCTCCGTCGGCGGAATCCCCGCGTAGGCGCTCACCTCGACGGAGCCGTGGCAGTAGCGGCAGTCGATACCCAGGCCGTTGACGTGGTGCTTGTGGCTGAACATCACCGGCTGTTCCTGGGCCTCTCCCACGTTCGTGAAGTAGGCGGACCGGTACACGGTCGCCGCCAGCCACACGGCGGCGCCCGCCACGAAGACCGCCCCGAAGATGCTCACGCGCGCCAGCGTGTTGGTGCTCCGGTGGAACGTCTGAGCCATAGGCGGGGAATGTTACCACTTCCGGGACGTGGTTTTAAGGGCGGCCAAAAAACTCGAGAACCTCGCCTCCGGGGACGAAGCCCAGGGTCCCGGGAACACCGGCCCAACGTCCCCGAAGCTCGCCACGGTGATTCGGATTACCTGAATTTCTTTTTTTTAATGCCACTATCTGCGAGATATGGAAAACCCTTGACGGAATCCCGAGTGAAGTATATTCTCGCTCCCAAGTGTACGCCTCGATTTCCAGATAGAGGCGTAACTAACTCAACGAACCAGTGGATTCGGGTAGACAGTTCAACGGCGCCCAAACCGGGCCTCATCGGAGGGGGAAAGTCACCACTCCGCGTGCAGCGCCGGGACCGCACGGGCGCCTGCGCTTCGAGGGAGAGCCACGCTGCGGACGGACGGACCCTCTATCGGGGGGTGTCGATGCTGGATCAGCCGGGCCTCGAACCCATGGACGCGCTGGAGATGGACGCCGCTCCCGGCGGAGCGCTGTACGTGGTCGGGATGCTGACCGAATCCAAGGACCTCGGCGTGTATCGAGTCGGCCTGCACGGGGCGGTCGATGCCTGGGCGGTGCTGCCCGGGATGGAAGCGTCCGACATCGCCGTGGGGCCGGGCGGAGACGTCTACCTGCTGGCCCTCGCCACCGGGCCGTTCAACCGGGCTCTGGCGAGCCGTGAGCCGCTGGAGGAGGCGTTCGCCGAACCGGTGATCCACCGGCTCGACGCCGCGGGCGAGGTCGTCCAGACCCTCCTGGTCCGGGAATTCGCCTTCGACACGCACGCGGAAGTCGGAGCCGGCCTGGACACCTTTTATGAGGAACGCCTGACGGTGGCGCCCGATGGTGTTCTCTATCTCTACTCCCGCCTCGGCGGCGAAGTCCTCCGGATCGATCCCGAGACCGGCCGGGCGCTGGGCACCATGCACCTGACCTGGACCGGATTTCCCGCTCAGGTGCGCGTCGCCGGCTTCCAGTTCGTGGACCGCCGCCAGCTCGTGTACACCCTCGTGGAGATGGACCAGCACGGTCTCGTGTCGGGCTCCCAATCCTGGCTGATCGACCTGGAAGGAAGCGGCCGCCGGATGATCCATCGGAGCGACGCGGCAAAGCAGGGCGCGCTGTGGCAGGTTCACTTCGATCCGGTCCGCCGCCGCGTGCAGCTGCTCGATATTCTGGGCCCCGGTCGGGGCGGTTTGCGGGATCTGGACTCCCAGGACTTCGAGGACCACAAGATCCGCATTCACTGATTCGCCAGGAACCGCGGCGGGCGCCGGTCCGGCCCGCCGCACTCCGGTCCGCGCAGCGGCGGAGTTTGGCCCCGATCGAACGTTCTCTTCCGGTGATTCTGGGATTCCTGCTGACGGCCGTGGTGGTGAGTTCGTCACTGCTGGTGCGCGAATACCGCCTGCACACCCCCGAGGAGGCCGGTCGCCAGCTCGACGACTTTCACGAGAAGCGTCTGGCCGTGGGACCGGACGGCTGGCTTTACCTGTATTCTCGTGTGGGCGGGCAGCTGGTCCGGATCGACCCGGACTCCGGCGAGCCGGCGGGATTCGCCCACCTCCAATGCTCGGATCTCCAGGTCGACCTCTGGCTCGAGGCAGGCGCTCTGCATCGCCTGCGAACCGAGGAAGGTGTTCCGTCTCGAGGAGTTGTTCTCCCACGCGGCCCACCGGGCACAACCGATCGGTGCGCTATAATCGCCGCCTGCGGACGGCCGCGTCGGCTCTCCGTTGAAAACGGCGGATGCGGAGGGCGCGCGTGCTGATTCTACTGACCAACGACGACGGGATCGAGGCGCTGGGCCTGCGGACGGTGCGGCCCGTCCTCGAACAACTGGGGGAGCTGGTCACCGTCGCCCCCTCGGAAGAGAAAAGCGCCACCAGCCACAGCCTCACCATCCACGATCCGATCCGCATCCTGCCCCGGGGAGAGAACGCCTACGCCGTCACCGGCACCCCCGTGGACTGCGTGATCCTGGCCTTCCGCAAGATCCTGGACCGGTTGCCCGACCTGGTCGTCAGCGGCATCAACCACGGCCCCAACCTGGGCGACGACGTGATGTACTCCGGGACCGTGGCGGGAGCGCGCGAGGCGGCCCTGTGCGGCGTGCCCGCGGTGGCGGTTTCCTCGCTGAGCCGGCGTCCCGGCGCGCTGGAGGCCTGTGCGGACATCGTGAAGCTGCTGTTCGACGAATTCCAGCCGCAGCGGCTTCCCGAGGGGACGTTTCTCAACGTCAACATCCCGTCCACCCCGTACCGGGGCTTCCGCGTCACCCGCCAGGGCAGCAAGCGGGTGGCCAGCGAGATCCACGAGAAAGAAGATCCCCGCGGCCGGCCCTACTACTGGATCGCCGAGGACCGGAGCGAGTGGGTGGTGGAGGCGGAGACGGACTACGAGGCGATTGGAGAGGGGCTGGTGTCGGTGACGCCGCTGCAGAGGGATCAGACGGATTACAGAGTATTGAGCGAGCTCAGTACGAATCGCAAATCTCAAATTTCAAATCTCAAGTAAACATCAATGTTCAATTCTCAATGTTCAAACGCTCGGCCCGCGCGGTGCGGGGCGAGGGTGGGGCGATGACGGCGGGCTCCGAAGCGCGAACGGCGGGGCATCCCTGGTCGCCGCTGACCTGGATGCGGTGGTGCTACGACTGGGTGTGCTCGCTGGCGGAAAGGAAACACGGGTCGCGGGCGCTGTTCTGGGTGGCGTTTGCGGAGTCGTCCTTTTTTCCCATACCGCCCGACGTGCTGCTCATTGCGCTGGGGGTGAGCGCTCCCAAGCGGTCGCTCCGGTTCGCCGCGGTCTGCACGCTGGGGTCGGTGCTGGGGGCGGCGCTGGGGTATTTGCTGGGCTGGCAGTTCTACGAGTGGGTGGGGGACCGGATCGTCCGCTTTTACGCGGCCGAGGACGCCTACCAGCAGGTGCAGCAGATGTACGAGCAGTACAACGCCGTGGCGGTGGGGGTGGCGGGGCTGACGATCCTTCCCTTCAAGCTCTTCACGATCGCCGCGGGCGCCTTTCAGGTCAACTTCCCGGTCTTCATGCTGGCGGCGGCCGTGAGCCGCGCGGCACGGTTCTTTGCGGTGGGGGGACTGATCTGGTGGGTGGGGCCGAAAGTGCAGCCTCTGATCGAGCGCTACTTCGAGTGGCTGGCGGTTCTCTTCATGCTGTTGCTCGCCGCCGGCTTTTTTCTAGTACAATACCTCCTCTAGTTGGCGTTTCGACGTCGGGGCGTGGCGCAGCTTGGTAGCGCGCACGGTTCGGGACCGTGAGGTCGGAGGTTCAAATCCTCTCGCCCCGACCACTCCTGTTGCAGCAAATTCCGGAAGCCGGACATGAAGGCCTGTCACTGCATCGTCGAAGGCCGGGTGCAAGGCGTGGGCTTCCGCTATTTCACTGAGCGGGCCGCCCGGCGGCACGGCATCCGCGGCTGGGTCCGCAACCTCCCCACGGGCGAAGTGGAGATCGTGGCCGAGGGGGAGGATGGGGCGCTCGAGAGCTTCCTCGAGGAGGTGCGCCGGGGACCCTCCTACGGCCGGGTCACGGCCCTGAAGTCTTCGCCGGCGGACCCCGCCGGCTTTTCCGATTTCGAGACAAGGATTTAGGCCATGGAAGAACTGAAGAAAAAAATCCGTGAAGTCCCCGATTTTCCGAAGCCGGGGATCCTCTTTTACGACGTGACCACGCTGCTGCGCGACCGGGACGGCTTCCGCCGGATCATCGACCTGTTCTCGGAACGCTACCAGGGTCAACGCGTCGACCAAGTGCTGGGCATCGAGTCGCGCGGGTTCATCTTCGGGCCCACCCTGGCCTACAACCTGGGCGCCGGCTTCGTCCCGGTCCGCAAGCCCGGCAAGCTGCCGGCCCGGACACTGCGCGCTTCCTATGCGCTCGAGTACGGCGAGGACACGCTGGAGATCCATGAAGACGCGGTCGAGCCGGGGCAGAACGTGCTGATCGTCGACGATCTGATTGCCACCGGCGGGACTGCCGCGGCCACCGTCCATCTGGTCCAGCAAATGAACGCCCGCATCCTCGAGGTGGCCTTCCTGGTGGAACTGCTGGCGCTGGAAGGCCGCCGGAAGCTGGACGGAGTCCAGGTCTACTCGCTGATTCAGTATTGAAGGTGCCGGGGCCGGAGGGATTCTCTCCGGCCCCCAGACGCACTCACAGCGCCGGGTGAGGATCGCCCTGCGGGGGCAGCGGCTCCGGCACTTCGTTGCGGATGGGCGGGATGGACTGCAGATAGGCGTAGATCGACTTCAGGTCTTCGTCGGTCATGTTCTTGTAGACGTGCCACGGCATGGGCGGCAGGATCGGGCGGGAAGTGCCCCAATGCCGGCCCAGCCGGATGGCGTTGACGAAGTTCTCCTCGGTCCAGATCTTGATCCCCGTGTTTTCGTCCGGGGTCAGGTTGGCCGCGAAGCTGACCCCCCAGGGGCCCGCGTAGGCGGTGTTGGTATTGGAGCCCACCCAGCCCCAGGCGCCGTCGGTCAGTAGCGGCGGGGGAGGCATCACGACGTCCTGCGGATGGCCCGAGAGCATTCTGCTCATGTCCGGCCCGGGTCCGGTGGGGGTCATGATCCAGGGGGTGTGACAGTCGTGGCAGCCGCTGGTGTTCACCAGGTACTGGCCCCGCTCGACGCGGGCGGCCGCCAGGGCCGTGCCGTCGCTCGTACACGAGACGTTCCAGGCTGCAACATTCACTACAACTGCGGCCAGGGCAAGCCCGGCCGCGCCAAGTTTCCAGTTCATCTTTCGACGACCTCCTTCGTCAGGTGTCGAAAGAAAATTTAGCACGGAAAAAAGCTCGGCTGTATTAGTATTTTTCCTTTTTTTGTAGTTACTTGCGGTCTCTTCACTCGGCACGCAGCGCCTGCAGTGGATCGACCCTGGCCGCGCGCCGGGCCGGCAGGTAGCAGGCGGCCAACGCCACGGCCAGCAGCAGGACTCCGGCCCCCGCCAGAATGCCCGCGTCCAGGGGCGAGACCTGGAAGAGGAGGTGCTCGAGCCCACGGCTGGCCGCCAGCGCGCCCACCAGGCCCAGCGCCAGTCCCACCAGTCCCAGCCGGAGGCCCTGCGAGACCACCTGGCGCTGGATCTTCTCGGGCGAGGCCCCCAGCGCCAGACGGACGCCGAACTCGTGGCTCCGCTGCTGGACCAGGTAGGCGATCACCGCGTAGATGCCCAGAGCCCCGAGACCCAGCGCGATGGCGGCGAAGGCCGCCAGCAGCGCGGCGGCGAAGCGCGGCCGGGCGATGGAACGCCAGGCCACGGCCGCGACGGTCTGGACGTCGTTGACGGGAATCTGGTCGTCCAGCTGCCGGACCGCCTCGCGCAGGCCTGGCGCCAGCGAGTGCGGGTCAAGGCCGGCGCCGGCCACCAGCACCGTCATCGAGGCCATGGAGCGCTGCGAGTAGGGAAAATAGAGGGCGGGTTCGACCTCCCCGTCCAGCTCTCCCTCGAGCACGTTCTCCACCACCCCGACCACCTCCACCCAGGGACTGTTCCAGGGATAGCCGATGCTCTTGCCCAGGGCCGTTTCCCCGGGCCAGATCTTCTCGGCCAGGGCCCGGTTGACGATCACCGCCTGGGGGCCGTCGTGGCGGTCGGTGCCGTCGAAGTCGCGCCCGGCCAGCAGGGGGATGCCCATGGTCTCGAAGTAGCCGGGGGTGACGATGCGCTGGCGCGCCATCGGCAGCCGGCCCGACTCCCACTCCTGGTCCTTCACGCGGTGGGCCAGATAGGCGTCCACACCCGACAATGGCAGGCTGTGCGCCGCGGCGGCCCGGGCGACGCCGGGCAGCGCGCGCAGCCGCTCGAGCAAGTCGTCGTACAGCTGGCGCCGCCGCGCGCGGTCTTCGTAGAGGCTCTCGGCCGGGTCGAGCCGGGCCGAGAGCACGCGGGCGCCGTCGAAGCCGGTCGGCACCTGCCACAGGTTCCAGAAGCTGCGCAGCAGCAAACCGGCGTTGACCACCAGCACCACCGCCAGCGCCACCTGCGCGACCACCAGGGCGGCGCGCGAGAACTGCCCGGT
>JBFGHG010000005.1:0-16777 GCA_041578395.1 Acidobacteriota bacterium | reverse complement strand
CTCGGGCCGTCGACGAATACCGGAAACTGATCGAGCAGGACCCCGAGGAGCCGATGCTCCTGAACACGGTGGGAGACCTGCTGGTGCGCCAGGGAAGCAACTCCGAGGCGCTGGAGTACTACCGGCGCGTGGCCGACCTTTACGTCAGCGGCGGCTATCACGTCAAAGCCGGCGCCATGCTCAAGAAGATCCTGCAGCTGGACGCCGGAGACCTGGCGTCGCGGGAGCGGCTGGCCGAACTCTACGAAAAGCAGGGGCTCCGATTCGAAGCCGCCGACTGCCTGCGGCGGATCATCGAGAGCAAGGAGCAGGAGAACAACCTGCCCCAGGCCCTTTCCTTCGCCCGCCGCCTGACCGAAGTCCTGCCCACCGACCCCGAGGCCTGGAGAGACCGGGCGCAGCTCGCCCTGCGGGCCGAGCAGGCCGAATCGGCCGTGGAGTTCTTCGGCAACGCGGTAGAGGCGTACCGCAAACAAGGGAATTCCGGGCGGGCCTGGGAAACCCTGGTCGAAGCCTTCCAACTGGACAGCGGCAGCCAGCAGCTCCTGGACCTGCTGGTGGAAACGGCCGCCTCGCGGGAGCATCTGCTCGAGGCGCAGTCGCTGCTCGAGCGGGAGATCGAGTCGACCGGCGAGGACTTTCCCTTCCGTTTCTACCTGGGACTGGTGCTGGAGAAGCTGGAGCAGCCGGAGCAGGCTGCCGAGCAGTACGAGATCCTCCGCCAGCGCGGCTTTCACGACCGCCGCGTCAGCGAGGCCCTGGTGCGGGTGGGCCAGCTGGAACCCCTGACGCAGGGGAAGCCGGAAGATGGGTTTCCGCTGGAACCGCTGGCACCGGAAGAGCCGCTCGCGCCGGACACCCCGTTTGCGGCCGCCCCCGAGGTGAACCTGTTCACGCTCGAGGCTTCGCCCGAAGAGGCCGCGCCCCCGCCGTCCGATGCGCCGATCGAGTCCGCGCCGATCGAACAGCCGCCGGGGCTGGAGGCGGCTGATCCCTCGTTGGAGCCGTTGCCTCCCGATCCGGCGGCCGTTGAAGCGGGAACGGAAGCGGCCGAAGGTTCGGGGTTGTTCGACCTGGACGCCCTCTCGCAGGAACTCGATCAGGGCGGCGCCTTTCAGCTCGATCCGCCGGTCGACGACGTCTTCACGCAGCCGGAGGAGCCCGCTGCGGAACTGGCCACGGGACCCGACCTGGACCTTCCGGGTGACGAGATCGGGTCGCTGGACGAGGCGCTGGAGGAGGCCGACTTCTACTTGAAGCTCGGGTTCAAGGACGACGCGGTCAACCTGCTCAAACGCCTGCTGGGTCAGTTCCCGGAGGACGAACGGGTCCGCAAACGGGCGCGCAAGGCACGCATCCCGCTTCCCGCGGCGGCTCCCCAGCCGGCTGCGGCGGCCCCGGAGGCCGAGGCGGCCGCTTCCCCCTCCCCGGTCGACTTCGAGAACGAGATCGAGTCTGCGCTGGACGGACTCTTCGTCGGCACGCAGGAAGAGAGGGAGGAAGCCGACCCGGTGTTGCGCTACGACATCGCCTCCAACGTCAGCGAGAAGGACGGGAACTTCCAGGTGCACTACGACCTGGGCCTCGCCTACAAGGAAATGGGCCTGCTGGACGACGCGGTACAGGAGTTCCGCAAGGCGTTCGGCATGATCGAGGGTCCCGAGCAAAATCCGCAGGGCATTCTCTGCTGCAGTATGCTGGCCAGTTCGTTTCTGCAGCTGGGGCGGCTGCTCGAGGCCATCGAATGGGCCCGCAAGGGCCTGGAGATGCCCGGTCAGAAGGACTTCGAGACCCGCGCCCTGCAGTACGACCTGGCTCTGGCCCTGGAACGGGACGGCCAGAAGGCCGAAGCGGTGCGCGTGTACCGGGAGATCGCGGCCCGGGACGCGGAGTACCGCGACGTGGCGCGGCGCCTGGAGCACCTGGGAGGCTGAATGCTCGCCAAGGCCCTGTTCGTGCTCTACGTCTTCTACTGCTTCGAAGTGGGCATCTTCCTCATCCTCTATCCCTGGATGCGCCTCTGGGAACAGAACTCGCTGCTGACTCACTACCCGGTGCTGCGGGCCGTGCTGCTGAACTATTTCGTACGCGGGGCCGTGTCCGGCCTGGGCCTCGCCAACCTCCTGCTCGGGATCTCGGAGCTTGCCCGATTTCAACGATATTTTGGAAAGGCGTGACGTCGCCACGCCCTTCCTGTACGCCGTCTCCGATCGGCGGGCTTTCCCGCGCCTGCCCCTCGCCGCATATCTCGAGCTGCTGGTGCGGTGCAGTGCCCCGGTCGTCCAGCTGCGGGAAAAGGACCTCGGGCGCGGCGAAGTTTCCGCCGTCGTGCGCGACGCCGTCGGGCTGGCCCGGCGGGCCGGCAAGCTGCTGCTGGTCAACAGCTGGCTGGGGGAGGCGCTTGGGGAACGCGCCGACGGCTGCCACCTGACCTCGAGCCAGAGCCTGGAGGCCGCGCTGGTGGCGCGCAAGCGGGAGGGCCTCGAGGACTGCTTCCTGCTGGGCCAGTCGGTGCACTCCATCCGGGAAGCTCTCCGGGCCGAGTCGCTGGGCGCCGACTACGTGATGCTGGGGCCGGTCTTCGAGCCCCTCTCCAAGTCGACTCCCTTTCGCCCCCTGGGGGTGTCGGGGCTGCGCGAAGCGGCACAGATGCTCACGATCCCGGTGGTGGCCATCGGCGGCATCGAGCGGGCCAACCTGGGGGCGGTCTTTTCCAGCGGCGCCCTCGCAGCCGCGGGAATCAGCTGGGTGCGTGAGGAACTGCGCGAGCTTTCGAAAGGACGAACCGATGAAGCCTGACCACGACTGGGAGCGAAGGATCGCGAGGCTGGAGCGGAGCGGAAGGCGCACCCGCTGGGGGTGTGCACTGGTGCTGCTGGTTGGACTGGCCGCCGGTTCCGTCTTCTCCGAGGGCGAACAGACGGTGCGCGCCGAGCGGTTCGAGCTGGTCGATCCGCAGGGACGGGTCCGCGCCACGCTGGAGCTTCGCGACGGCGGACCGGGACTGTTCCTGAGTGACGAGCAGGGCCGCCTGCGGGCCTCGGTGTCCCACGACGACAGCCAGACCGCTCTTTACTTGCGGGACGCGGAGGGACAGATTCGGGTCGGCGCCGCCCAGTTCGCCCACGGCGGCGGCGGCTACGCCCTGCACGGCCCCGAGGGAAAGGGCGCGGCGGTGCTCTACCTGAAAGGAAAAGGCTCCCTCCGCTTCTTCGACGAACAGGGCACCGAACTGGCCCACTTCCCGGAGTAGTGGTAAAGGCCTTCCAGGCCGTGATTCTCCGAGTGTGGCGCGGCCTTCCAGGCCGTGATTCTCCGAGGCGGCAAGACGGGCAGGGATGCCCGTCCCACTCCCTCAATTCCAGCGCAGCAGCAGCAGTTCCGAGGTGAACCCCGGCCCGAAGGCCGCCCCCAGTCCCCATTCGCCCGCTCCGGCCCCGCCCGAGGAGAGGATCTTCTCCAGGACGAACAGCACGGTGGGGCTGGACATGTTCCCGAAGCTCTCCAGCACCTCCCGGCTGTGCCGCAGCGCGCCGCCGTCCAGGCCCAGCGCCTCCTGAAACGACTCGAGCACCTTGGCGCCTCCCGGGTGGATCGCGTAGTGGCGGATCCCGTCCAGCCGCAGGCCGTTGGGTTCGAGCAGCCCTGCGATGTTCTCCCGGATGTGGCGGGCCAGCAGCTGGGGAATGCTCTTGGAGAAGATCACCTCGAGCCCCGTCTGGGTGAAGTTCCAGCCCATCACGCCCAGGGTCTCGGGCCAGGTCGTCGTGAGGCTGTCGACCAGTTCCACCCCCCTGTCGGGCACCCCTTCTCCGCTGATCAGGACGGCCGCGGCCCCGTCGGCGAACAGCGCCGAGGCCACCAGGTTGGATTTGCTGAAGTCCTGGGGTTGGAAGGTCAGGGAAGAGAGCTCGACGGCGACCAGCAGGATGCGTTGGTCCGGCGCCGCCTTGGCCAGCTCGGCCGCCCTCGCGACGCCCGCCGCACCCCCCGCGCAGCCGAGTCCGAAGATCGGTGTCCGGCGCACGTGCCGGTCGAAGCCGAAATGGTTCAGCAGACGCGCGTCGATGCTGGGCGTGGCCATCCCGCTGGTGGAGACGAACAGCAGGTGGCCGATCTCGGAGGCCTTTACCCCCGCCCGCCCCAGGCACTGCTCGATGGCCTGGATGCTGAGCCTTTGCGCCCACTCGAGGTAGGTGTCGTTGCGCTCCTGGAAGGTGTGCTGCCGGTCGAACCAATCCTGCGGCACGTAGAAGAAACGCTGTTTGATGCGGACGCTCTCGAAGACCCTGATCAGCCTCTCGATGTCCCGCCGGCCGTTTCCGAAGTGGGCCGCCGCGTGCTCCTGAATGCGGTACTGTTCGGCCGAATGAGGCGGGACGGCGGTTCCGATGGCCACGATCCTGGGCATACCCGATTCCCTCACCTGGAGGGAGCGCCCAGGCCCAGCTGCGATCCGCGCAGGGCCTGCTCGGACACCCGCATCGCCTGGCGCACCTCCACGAACAGGTCCTCGTCTTCCCGCTCCAGGGCCAGCTTGCGCAGGGGTTCCAGCTGCGGGACGAACTCCTGCATCTTCTCGTTGATTTTCTTCAGCGAGTTGCGGACGTCCTTCGGCTGAGCCACCCCGAAGCGCACCTTCTCGTCCACGAAGATCATGCAGGAGCGCAGGGCCCGGTGATAGGCCCGGATCAGCTGGGCATAGGTGTAGTACTCGAGGGGGTTGGGGTCCTCGCCGGTCCAGGGCCGCTGGCTGAGGCGGCGGGCGGTCTCGTCCAGCCGCGCCTCCGCGATCTCCAGCAGGACCTTCACCCGGGGCCGCAATTCCTGCGCGTCCCGGATGGCCTCCTCTTCTTCGTAGGTGAACTGATCCCCGTCCACGCTCGAGCGCAGGCCGCGCTGCGCCGCCGGGGCGGAGGGTACGAACGCGTGGGCCGCCGCTGCAGGCCGGACGCTGCGAACCTCTCCGACCTGGAAAAACCCCTCCAGCAAGGTGGTGCGAAACTCGTCCAGCGCGGCGATCGCGTCTTCGAACCAGCTCCGGTACTCGAAGGGAGGGGCCGTTTGGAGGTCCTGCAGCATTTCGATCATCTTGCGCAGCCGGATCTCCAGCCGCTTCACCTTCTTGGAGCGGAAGTCCCGGGGGTCGGCGGCCACCTGGCTGAGCCGCCTGCCGTGGTCCGCGACCAGCCCCACCGCTCTCAGCGTGGCCGACAGTTCGTCGTACCGCCGGGCAGCCACCTCGCGACGGGCCCGGGCGCCGTGACGCTCCAGCACCTGGCGCAGCAGGTCCATCCGCGAACGGTAGTCGGGTTTGGACTGGTAGGCTCGAAGTTCGGGTGCGTTCAACAACTGCTCGAAGGTGGGGCCGTCCTCGACGGCCGCGCCCAGGGTGAGCCAGCTGGCCAGCATCAGGACGCCTGCGTATGTCATTCGGGCTCTATCATACGCGACCGTTTCGCCGCGGCGCAAAAGAGGTGCGGACCGGGCAAAGGCCGGTGGGCGGCGACGGCCGGGCGAGCCCTTTTTGCCGATCCCCTTTCGTGTACAATCCCGAAGGGCTGCAGGGGACCGAGGCTGGAGAATGTCGAAAACGCTCTATTTCGACGCCTTCAACGGCGTCAGCGGAGACATGATCCTGGGCGCCCTCATCGACCTGGGGCTCCCACTGGAACACCTCCGCGAACAACTCGGGACGCTGCCGCTGGAGGGCTATCGCCTGGAGGCCCGCGACGTGCAGCGGCAGGGACTGCGCGCGACGGACTTCCGGGTGGTCGTGTCCGACAGCGCCGGGCATGCCCATTCCCATGCGCACGGGGAGCACGCCCACCGCTCACTGACGCAGATCGAGGACATGATCCGCGCCAGCGGGCTCCCCTCCGGCGTCCGCACCACGGCTGCCCGCATCTTCCGGCGGCTGGGCGAGGCGGAGGCTCGAGTTCACGGGACTCCGGTGGAAGAGACCCACTTTCACGAAGTGGGCGCGCTCGACTCGATCGTCGACATCGTCGGGGCCTGCATCGGATTCCACTACCTGGGAGTGGAGCGGTTCTTCGCTTCCACGCTGGCGCTGGGAGGGGGGACGGTCTCCTTTTCCCACGGGCGCTGGCCCGTGCCGGCCCCCGCCACCGTGGAACTGGTGCGGGGTTTGCCCGTCCGCCCGGGCCCCGTCGACGTGGAGCTGACCACTCCCACGGGAGCCGCCGTGGTGGCGGCGCTGGCCGAACCGGGACGCCCGCTGCTGCGGCTCGAGCGGCAGGGCTACGGGGCCGGAGACCGTGAACTCCCGGAAATACCGAACGTCCTGCGCCTGCTGCTGGGGGAGGTCGAAGGCCGGGCGGCTTGCGAAGAGGAGGTCGTGCTGCTGGAGGCCAGCCTGGACGACATGGACGGGGAACTGCTGGGCAACGCCCTGGAGGTGCTGCTCGAGCAGGGCGCGCTGGACGTCAGCTACTCGCCGCTGGTGATGAAGAAGAGCCGCCCGGGAGTGCTCCTCTCGGTGCTGGCGCCCGCCGGAGAGCGGGACCGGATGGCGGAGCTGATCTTCCGGCACACGACGACCCTGGGCTTGCGCTGGTCCCACACCCGGCGCCTGGTCCTGGACAGGGAATTCCGGGAGCTGGAGACGGAGTGGGGCCCCGTCCGGGTCAAGGTGGCGCGCCACCTGGGCCGGGTCGTGAACCTGTGGCCGGAATACGAAGACCTGCGCCAAATCGCGCGCCGGCGGAATCTTCCCCTCAAAGAAGTGCGTCAAAGGGTCTTTGAACGGATAGGACGAGTGACGACATGAGCAAGCCCTACTACCTGACCACCCCCCTGTACTACGTCAACGACGTGCCGCACGTGGGGCATGCCTACACGACCATCATCGGGGACGCCATCGCCCGCTACCAACGGCTCTGCGGCTCGGCCGTCCGATACCTCACGGGTACGGACGAGCACGGCCAGAAGATCGAGCGGGCCGCTCAGGCGCAGGATTCGAGCCCGCAGGAGCTGACCGACCGCAACGCGGCCGCCTTTCAGGACATCTGGAAACGGCTGGGCATCGGCTTCGACGAATTCATCCGCACCACGGAAGACCGCCACCACCGCGCCGTGCGGGAGATCTTCAACCGCATCCACGCCAACGGCTTCATCTACCTGGGCGAGTACAGCGGCCCCTACTGCGTCCGCTGCGAGGCCTTCGTGACGAGCGAGGACGGCAAGTGTCCCGATTGCGGGGGGCCCACCGAGACGATCAGCGAGGAAAGCTATTTCTTCAAGCTCTCCGCCTTTCAGGAGAAGCTGGTGGGCTTCTACAAAGACAACCCCGACTTCGTGGTGCCCCCCAGCCGCATGAACGAGGTGGTCAGCTTCGTCAAAGGGGGCTTGAAGGACTTCAGCATCAGCCGCACCTCGTTTCGCTGGGGGATTCCGGTGCCGGAGAACGAGCAGCACATCTTCTACGTCTGGTTCGACGCCCTCAACGGCTACCTCTCCGGGATCGGCTTCGGCCAGGACCAGGAGCGGTTCGAGCAGCTGTGGCCGGCCGCGGTCCAGCTGATGGGCAAGGACATCCTGCGCTTCCACGCCATCTACTGGCCGGCCTTCCTGATGGCCGCCGGGCTGGAGCCGCCCCGCCAGGTCCTGGCGCACGGCTGGTGGACCGTCGACGGCGAGAAGATGTCCAAATCCGCGGGCAACTTCATCACGGCCGAAGCCCTCTGCAACGCGCTGCCCAACGACTACATCCGCTACTTCCTGCTGCGGGAGATCCCCCTGGGGGCCGACGGCAACTTCTCGCTGGACGCACTGGTGACGCGGATCAACAGCGATCTGGCCAACGACCTCGGGAACCTGTGCAACCGCACGCTGAAGATGATCGACAACTACTTCGACGGCACCATCCCGGAGTCGGCCGGGCTGGAGAGCGGGGACGAGGAGCTGATCCGGTTCACCCGGGAAACGGTCAAGCTGTACCGCGACAACTTCGAGAAGCTGCAGCTGAGCAAGGCGCTCGAGAACGTCTGGGAGCTGATCTCGGTCTGCAACAAGTACATCGTGGCCAACGAGCCGTGGAAGCTGGCCAAGGACCCGATGCGACGGCAGCGCCTTGCAACGGTGCTCTACAACTCGGCGGAAGCTCTGCGGGTCACCTGCTCGCTGCTGGGCCCCATCGTTCCGGACGGCGTCACGTCGATTCTGAATCAACTCGGGATCGAAGGCGGCTCGGAAGGCCGCACCGTCGCCGACTTCAGCTGGGGCGGACTGGCGGCGGGAACCCGGCTGGGGGAGATCGAGGCCGTCTACCCGCGGCTGGACAAGAAGGAAGTGGTGCGCCGTCTGCGGGGAGAGGAGCCGGACAAGGCGCCTGCGGAGGAAGCTCGCGCGGCCGAGCCGCCCGCTGAACCCATCTCCATCGAGGACTTCGCCCGGGTGGAGATGCGCGTGGGGAAGATCCTCGAGGCGGCGCGGATCCCCAAGTCGGACAAGCTGCTGAAGCTGCGCGTGGACATCGGCTCGGAGCAGCGCCAGATCGTGGCCGGCATCGGCAAAGCCTACGATCCGGACACCCTGGCGGGCCGCCTGGTGGCGGTGGTGACCAACCTGAAGCCGGCCCGGCTGATGGGGGTCGAGTCCAACGGCATGATCGTGGCGGCCTCGGTGAAGGGCGAACCGGTCCTGACCACCTTCACCGAGCCGGTCGAGGTCGGGGCGCGGCTCCGGTAGAGATCGTCCCATGTACGTCGACTCTCACCTGCACCTCGACTTCCCGGCCATCCGGGAGCAGCTCGAGGCCGTCCTCGAGCGCGCCTCGGCCGCCGGCGTGACCCGGCTCCTGAACATCGTCTGCGCGGGTTCGAAGGAGGGGCGTCCCGCCGAGGCGGTGGCCGCCGCCGAGTCCGATCCGCGCATCCAGGTGGCCATGGGCGTACACCCCCACGACGCCTCGGCCGCCACCCCTCAGCTGGAGCGGGAGCTGCGGCGGTGGGCGGAGCATCCGCGCGTGGTCGGCTGGGGCGAGATCGGGCTGGACTTCCACTACGACAACTCCCCCCGCCAGGTGCAGCGAGACGTCTTCGTGCGCCAGCTGGAGGCGGCGCGGGAACTGGGCCAGCCGGTGATCATTCACTCGCGCGACGCCGCCGGGGAGACCTGCCGGCTGCTCGAGGAGCACTTCGCACACGGACGGCATCCCGGCGGCGTGATGCACTGTTTCACCTACGACTGGGCCGTCGCGGAGCGCTGCCTGGGGTTCGGGTTTCACCTGGGGTTCGGTGGGATCGTCACTTTCCCCCGCTCGGAGGAGCTGCGAGAAGTGGCGCGCCGGGTGCCCGACGACCGCTTCCTGATCGAGACCGACTCCCCCTACCTGGCCCCGGTCCCGCACCGCGGCAAGACCAACGAACCCGCCTTCGTGGTGGAGGTCGCCCGGAAGCTGGCCCAGGTGCGGGACACGGCGGTCGAGGAGATCGCCCGCCAGTCGACGCGCAACTTCGAGCGCCTGTTTCGGGCCTAGCCCGCGAACTACAGCACGACCCGGACTCCCGCCCCCCTCTCGGGATAGACCGTCCGGTAATCGAACTGCCGCCGCAGCCCGTCGTCGTCCCAGGGGGCGGTCTCTTCACTGCGGTAGTTGAAGACCAGGCTCACCGTCCGGTCGTTGGCCGCCAGGATGCGCGCCACCGCCTTGACGTCGGGGTGGTGGTGGCGGCTGCCGTTGGTCGAGATCAGGTACCGCTCGCAGTCCAGCAGGTCCAGCAGATCCAGCGAGTTGTTGCGCGCGCTGCAGTGGTGCGACATCTTGAGGGCGTCCAGTGCCAGACGGTCCTGGCCCCGGGCTTTCAGCAGGCGGCGCACGTTGCCCGCCAGCTGGGGCGCGTGCGTGTCGCCGGCGAAGAGCACGGACCGGCCGTCGAATTCCGCTAGAAAGGCGATGCTGCTGCCGTTGGGCTCGCTGCCGTCGGCGTCGAAGTCTTCCTCGGCGAGCTGCTCGATGTCGGGCGGCCACTCCACTTCCTCGTGGCTCAGCACGTCGGGCGCCAGGGAGCGGTGGGTGCCCAGAATGGCGAGCGCCTTCTCCCAGTCCCCGGGTTGAAGCCCCGAGCCCCGCAGGTCGCGGCTCCAGCGCTCCTTCATGTCGGCCAGCTTCTCCCAGCTCGGCGAGAGCAGGGTCAGGGTCATGCCGTCTGCCAGCTCCACCCGCGGCAGGTCCCCCTCGTCGGGAACGACAACGGTGTCTCCCTCGAACCTCTGGTTCCACGCGAAGGCGCGGTCGCGCAGGACGGCGCCGAAGAACTCGCCCTGCTTGGCGCCCAGGATGTCGGGGCCTTCGTCCTCGTCCTCGGCTTCCTCCTCGGGCGGAGAGAGGTGCCGGAACTCGTTGAACCAGACGTCGCCCACCCGTTCCGGTTTGAAGCGGCCGTCCTGCAGCAGCGGCACGGCCCCGGCGATGTGGTCGGCGTCCACATGGGTGAGCACGAACAGCTCGAAGGCGAGGTCGGGGTTGTCGTCCAGGCGTTCGGCCACCGCGCGGTAGGCGCTCTTGCGGCCACAGTCGATCAGGATGCGCCGGGGCGAGTCCTTGTCGCCGTATTCGATCCAGAGCGCGTCGCCTTCGTCGGCGGGAAGCATGTCGATGTCGAACATAGTGTCTCCTTTACACGGTGAGAGCCTGGCGGACGGCCCGGGCGCGTTCCAGGACCGCAGGGGGCAGCTTCCAGACTTCGTCCTTGCCCCACCAGTTCAGATAGCGGTCGAGCTGGCGCAGGAGGACCTCGAGCGGCCAGTCTCCGATCTGCGACGACAACTCGAGCAGGGTGTCGACCTGCGCCTCGATCAGCGCGTCCGATTCCCCCGCCAGCGGCGCAATCAGGTGAAGTTCCACGATCGAGCCGAGGCCCCAGAAGCTTTGCTCGGCGTCGTCGGCGCGCCGGGCGGCGGCGCGCGAGGCCTGGCAGGCGGCGATCCAATCGTAGCGCCGCTGGGCGAGAGTGCCGTCCACCACCGCGTCCAGCACCAGAGACTGCACGCCCGTCCAGTGGTGGTCCAGCGAGACCTGGGCGGCCTCGCGGTAGGCGGCCTGAGCCTGGCGCAGGGCGTTCCGGCTGTCCTCCAGCAGAGTGGCGCGCTCCTGGCCCTCAGCCAGCTGGGCCGCCGCCCAGGCACATTCCGCTTCCCGCTTGAGGGAACTGGCCAGCAGCCCGAGCAGCTCCTCGAGGAGGTCTTTCTCGATTGCGGCCGATTGGCGCAACGCGAGCAGTTCCTCCCGCACCGCCCGGAAGCGGCGCCGGGTGTCCAGGGGGGTGGCGGCCTTCGCGGCCGCCTTGGAGGCCGCCTCCAGCCGCTTGAGGGCGACCGCGAGCTTGCGGGCGGGGAGCTTCTTCTCGAAGTCCTCTTCCAGGTGGATGTAGCCGACCACCGCCACGCGGTCGTAGTAGGTCTCCTCGCGGCGCCGGCGCAGGGCGTCGCGGCAGGTGCGCAAGGCCTCGCGCGGATCGTCGCCCCCGATGATCCGCCTCAGAAAAGTCCGGATCAGTTCATCGGAGCCGTTCTGGGTGAGCGCCAGCTGCGAGGCGACGACCACGGGCACGCCCGCCTCGTGGACCACCTGGCCGAGCGTCCCCCCCGCCTGCAGCGGATCCACCTCGCCGCTGTGGCAGGTGGCGAAGACCACGGTCCCCGGGCGCGGAAGGTCGCGGGCCTGGAACAGCTCTGCCAGTTCACGCGGTGAATGATCGCTGCCGAGACCCTCTTCGTCCTCGAGCAGGAGGTAGACTTCCTCGGTCTCCTCGTCGTAGCGGCCGTGCGCCAGGAGGTGGACGTGCGTGAATCCGTGCTCCGGATCGCCGAGCTTGCCGGCGATCTCCGCGAAAGTAGCGTTCTCGATCTCGACCAGGGTCTTGTCCCGTTCCCCTGCTTCGAGCCAGTCCGCCAGCACCTCCTCGAGCAGCTCCTCGTGCCGCTGGTGCGGCACCGTGAGGCGCTTGTCCGAAGTCGCCCGCTTCTTCGGCTCGGCCCAGACGAAGAGGACTCGCGGCGCCGCGGCAGACACTACGGGCGGCCGGGGCCAGGGCTGGCGCACCCGGCGGGTGAGGACGATCCCGTCGTGCTGCTCTTCGATCACTTCGAACGGAAGCTGGGCGAGTTCCAGCGCGTTGGTCACGACGTCGATCTGCAGCAGGCTCCCGGCCCCGAGGCTGGGGACGGAGAGGAACGCCGAGATCGGCTCGATCAGCTCCCCCAGCGCCGTCTCCGCCTCGTCCCGCACGTCGTCGGGAGAGCCGCTCCGGAAGCGGTCGTAGGAAAGCTTCTTCATCCGCAGCCGGAAGTCCTTCTGCTTCAGGCCGATGTTGGCCTCCTGAACCGGGTTGCTGCCGATGGCCCGCAGGTAGGCCTCCGAGAGTCTGAGCACTCCCTCCGGATCCCCGAAGCGGTTCATCTCGATCGTGACGGATTTCACGGCGTTGCCAGGATCATACCTCATCGGCGGCCAGGGTGACAGCGCGGCTCCTCTTTGCGCTCACGCGCTCGAGACCCGAGTCGACCGGGCGGTGCCCTGCGCGTCGTGACCGTTCGGGTCGCGGAGCCATTCCTCGTACATCGCTCGGTGGCGCGCCAGCATGCGCCGACCGAAAGTGGCCGCGGCCAGCCCGTCGTCGCGCAGCGCCCCCTCGAGCAGGCGCCGCACCATCCCGGCTCGGCCTCGAGCGCCTCGAAGCGGCCGCCGCCGGCGGCTACCGAAGCCATCGGAGCGCGGCCCTCGGGCAGGCGCAGAACCCGAGACCGCCGCATCAGCGGCAAAGCGAGCGTGAGTGCCGCGTGGCGGGCTGCGGCGGTCGACTCCAGCCGCTCGGTCACCTCGGTGAGGCTCTCGATCGCCCGCCGCATCACGCGGGTTCCGCCCAGGGCGAGCGCCCTCCCGACCTCGTCGGTGAAGAAGTCCTGGGCGACGAGCTCCTCGTCGCGGTGGCGGGGCGTGGCGATCCGCAGTTCGAGCGGAGCAGCGAACACCGTCCCGGCCTGGGTGTCGATGCTCGCTTCCAGCCTGTAGGCGCCCGGCTCGGCCAGGTACCAACCCGCCGACACCGGCCGAGGCGAACGCGGACGCCTCGATCCATTCACGCCGCACGTAGTACCCGGTGACCGCGGGAAGCGCATACAGGAAGTCCGGCATCGTAGCCTCTCCTCTCTTCGCGTGGTGTCGTCACAGGTGGGCAGTCACGCCGACAAACCGATCCACCCATCGAAAGCACGAAAGCATCGCCGCTCGTCCTGGTCGCGGTTGGGCTCCCGAGGGAAGACACGAGCGGCAGGCACTCCTGCCCGGACAGGCGATTCGACGCACGCCTGCCGAGGGCGCCCCGGCCTGCGGGGCCGCTCACTTTGCTGCGGTGTAGGGAATGATCGCTTCGTTGACCTCCAACCAACCAAGCTCTGTCCGCTTGACCGGCTCATCCGGGTCTAACTTGCTTGGATTAGGGCCCAACCGGCGCTCTGTCGTCAACATCGCCACGGGTGCCCGGTCCGCCCGTCCACGCGGTCGAGAACGGTTCCGCGGCGTCCGGGCCCCGGAGAGGTTTCGGAAAACCGCGGGAAACGGTAGGATCTTCGCGATGAACTCGTCCCGTCCGGCCCCCGAATCCTACCGAACCCCCGACCACAACCTGGGCCTGGACCTGGTCCGCGTGACCGAAGCAAAAGCGCTGTCGGCGGCCCGCTGGATCGGCTGCGGCGACAAGGCCTCCGGCGACCGGGCGGCGGTCGACGCGATGCGCCTGCTGCTGGCCACCGTGCCCATGGAAGGCGTCGTCGTGATCGGGGAAGGGGAGAAGGACGAGGCGCCGATGCTCTACAACGGCGAGCGGGTCGGCAAGGGCGAGGGCGAGGCGATGGACATCGCCGTGGACCCCGTCGAGGGGACCAACCTGCTGGCCAAGGGAGCGGCCAACTCCATCGCCCTGATCGCCGCCGCGCCCCGTGGGACGATGTTCGCGCCTGGCCCGGCCTTTTACATGGACAAGCTGGTGGTGGGCCCCGAGTCCGCCCGACCCGGCGCGCAAACTGACGACGCGGGACCTGGTCTCGGGAGACGATCACTTCTTCGCCGCCACCGGTATCACCCACGGCGACTTTCTGGGCGGCATCCGCTACCTGCCCACCGGGGCCGTGACCCATTCGCTTGCCATGCGCTCCCGCTCCGGCACCGTCCGCACCATCCAGGCCCAGCACCGCTGGGAGCGTCTGACCCGGATCAGCGCCGTTCCCTACCGAGGCCCCGAGGCGGCTGGCGGCCGCTGAACGGTAACAGGCCCGCCGTTTCCTGCTTGCAAGACCATTTTTCGTCCCGTATGGTCGGAACATCGAGAACCAAGTCTTTGAGGGCGCTTCGCGCTGAGTGCAAGCGCCGCACGACTCTTCGAACCGGAGATTCAGACGATGAGCGAAGACGGCGACCGGCTGTTCGGGCGTTTCACCGGCCAGTCGAGACTCAAACAGGGAAGACGATTCCTGCGGCTGACTCCCGCGCCCGACGCCGGCACGGCCAGTTCCGAACTGCCGCTGCTGCCTCGGGCCGTCGAGCTGGAGGGCTCTTTCGGCCTGGTGCAGGGGAAGCTGGTGGGGGGCACGCTGTTCGAGGCGGAAGTGGTCGAGGTCGTCCCTCCCGTTCTGTCGGGCGCCCTGGACCAGCTGATCAAGGACGGCGCGATCGATGCCCAGGCCCTGCTTCCGGAGGTCGAGAAGACCATCCGGGAGCTGGTGGGCGAGGACAAGGCACCCTCCTCGCGCGGCAAACCACTGTGCGCCGTGGTGGTGGGCCACCGCGAAAGCGCCAAGGGCGCCGTTTCCTCCGACCGGTCCGTCACGGAGTTCGACTTCAACAGCGCGCTGGCCAAAGAGATCGAGAAGCGCGTCAAGAAGGCCCGGGTGCGGATCGTCTTTCGGGACAACCGGCCCGACGGCCTCAAGAGGCTTCCGGGCAAGATCAACCAGATCGCACCCCACTTCATTTTGAGCCTCCACTGCAACGCCTTCAATCGAACGGCGCAGGGGACCGAGACCCTCTTCTTCAACTCCTCGGCGAAAGGCCGCCGGCTGGCCGAGATCGTGCAGAAGCGCCTGCTGAGGGCGCTCGAGCTGAAGGACCGCGGGATCAAGGGGAAGAACGCCGGGGATCGGGGCGGGTTGCTGCTGCGTTTCACCAACGCGCCCTGCGTGATCTGCGAGCCGTTCTTCATCGACAACGACGCCGACCTGGACCGGGCCCTGCGCCGCCGCAAGAGCCTGGCGCAAGCCTACGCCCGTGCCATCGACGAGGCGGCGGAAGTCTTCGGCAATCCCTCCGGCGGGTGAGGAACCGGCCTCGAGGGCCGGCGTTCTCCCTGAATCACGGGCGGTGCCACATTGCGGTTCGCGGAGACGGCTTGGTATAGTCGAATCCATGACCGGCAAGGCTTCGGAGCTTTCTCTGCGGAGGGAGGACATCGTCTTTCCGGTCCGCGCCGACCTGGAGAAGGTCGAGGCCGAACTGAGCGAGCTGACCCGCTCCCACTCCACCATGATCGACCGCATCAACCGCTACCTGCACCGCAGCGGCGGCAAGCGGTTGCGGCCGGCGGTGCTGCTGCTCTGCTCCCGCGTGTGCGGTTATCGGGGGAGCGCCGCCATCACCCTGGGGGCGGTCGTCGAACTGATTCACGTGGCGACGCTGGTGCACGACGACATCATCGACCACGCGGAGATCCGCCGCGGGCAGCCCTCGGTCAACGCCCGCTGGGGGAACCAGATCACGGTCCTGATGGGCGACTGGCTCTACATGACCTCGTTTCAGATCGCCGTGGGACTGCGCAACTTTCGGGTGCTGGACATCCTGGTCGACGTCACCCGCAACATGGTGGAAGGGGAGCTGCTGCAGCTGGAGCGGCAGTGGAAACTGGACGTCTCCGCCGCCGATCACCTGGAGATCTGCCACCGCAAGACCGCCCGGCTCTTCGAGGGATGCGGCCGGCTGGCCGCGGTGGTTTCCGAGGCGGGCGAAGAGGCGGAGAATCGGCTGGGCGCGTACGGGAAAGCGCTGGGGATGGCCTTTCAGCTGACGGACGACCTGCTGGATTACACCTCCAACTCGGCCGTGCTGGGCAAGCCGGCCCTCAAGGACCTGCAGGAGGGCAAGATCACGCTGCCCATCGTGCACCTCATGGAGCGGGCCCAACCCTCCGAACGCCGCTTCCTGGAGGAAGTGGTCGGCCAGCGCCTCTTCACCCAGGACAACCAGGACGAAGTGCTGCGTCTGGTCCGGAGCCACGGCACCCTGGACGAGGTCCGTGAAATGGCCTTGGCCTACGCCCGCGAGGCGCGGGAGTCGCTGGACGGTTTCGGCGAGGGAGCCTGCCGGGACACCCTGTTGCGCCTTCCGGAGTTCATCACCCGCCGCACCTTCTGAGATCCCGAATCCCGCTCAAAAGGGTGGCCGGCCGCGCGAGTCGCGGCTCAGATCGTCCGACGACACCGCCGGGATCTCCTCCACCGTGATGTCCTTGATTTCCCGGAGCTTCTCTTCCGGCGCGGTGGTGTCCAGCACCATGTCCATGGCAGAGGGCCGGTAGACGTCGTCGAAGTCCTCACGCGGCAGCACTTCGTCGATCTGCTTCATGAAGTCGACCCACACGGGCAGCGCCATGTTGGCACCGTAGACTTCGTCTCCCAGCGAGCGCTTCTCGTCGTACCCCACCCAGACCCCCGCCGTCATGCTGGGCGTGAGGCCCACGAACCAGGTGTCGGTGGCGTCGTTGGTGGT
>JBFGHG010000004.1:0-17450 GCA_041578395.1 Acidobacteriota bacterium | reverse complement strand
CTGCTGGACTGCCAGGCCGGTGCTTCGGAGTTCCAGTTTCAGCTGCCCCCCCGCCAGGCCAGGCGGTTCGTCCTGTGCGGCGGTGAGGGTCTGCGCAGCGGCTGGCTGTCGCTGGAAGACCTCGTTCGGGACGGGGGAGGGTCCGGCGACGGCGCCGACCTGGTCGCCAGCGCGGTGTTTCAGATTTTCGAGGACGGCGCCCTGGTCTCGGAGGCCGGCGTGCTGGCCGCGTCGCGCACCCCGCTGGCCAGCACCTTCGTCTCGGCGCGGCCCGGCGGGACGGACACCGGAGTCGCCCTCGTCAATCCCACCGAGGGCCCTCTCGTCCTGAACGCCGAGTTGTACGACGGCGCCACCCGGGAGTTGATCGCCCAGCGTCAGGTCGAAGTGGCGGCGTTCGGGCATCGGGCGGCCTTCGCCCGCGAGCTGTTCCCGGACGCGCTGGCGGCCTCCGCGGCCCCCTTCACGGGAATCCTCTCGCTGTGGGAGCGCAGCGGCAGCTTTTCCGCCACGGCGCTGCAGCAGGACCAACTCCTCCTGACCGCGATCCCCACCGTCCCGAGAGGGGTCTTTGCTCCCATTGTCACCGAACTCACGATCGGCGAGACTCGCGACTCCCCCGCGGAGTTCGACTTCGAGCTGGAGGTGGTGGACCTGGACCGCGATCTGCTCGAATCCAACGGCGACCTCGAACTCCTCTACTTCGTGATCCAGTTCTTCGATTTCCGGTTCGGGTTCCTGCGCGTCCCGGCCGCCCAGTTCCGCGGCCAGCAGACGATCCGCATCTCCTCCACGATCAGCCTGGGCGGTCCCCTGTCCGGCATCGCTTTCGCCACCGTTTCGCTGAGCGACGCAAAAGGCAGCGGGGACGCCGTGGTGAGGATGGTCGAGTTCTGAGCGTGGCCGGCCGCCCGTGGCTGAGCGCCTGCTAGAATCGGCCTCGATGGCCAGCGGCACTCCGACGGTGCGAGAACGGACCCGGGAATACTATCGCCTCTTCCCCGACTACCAGCTCTGCCGGACGCTGGCCGAAAACGTCCGCGACCAGGTGCTGACGCACCCCCAGGCCCTGCACCAGCTGGCGCGCAAGGCCGAGGCGGAACGGGAGAACCGGGAGGCGATCCGGGAAAAGCTGGCGCACCGCTCCGTGATCGACCGCGGCCGCCGCCTCCGTCTGGCGGAGCTGTCCCTGCGGCGCGTCCTGCGGCTCGAGGACGAGGCGTTCCAGGAGGCGGTGGAGTTTTACTTCCAGAACCCGTACGCTCACGGCAGGACCTGGCGCGGCCGCTGGGCGCCGCGCTGGGTCCGCAGCCTGTTTCTCCGGGTGCTGTTCGGGCATGCCCGCGGGCGAGGGCTGCAGCTGGACTACGACGAGTACTTCGAGATCTTGCGACTGCTGTGATGAGAAAGAAGCCGCTCCTGCTGCTGGCCGGCCTGGGACTGCTGGGCGTGACGACGCTGCTGGTGCTCCAGAACTACCAGCTGGACCTGATTCACTACATCGTCGTCCACGCGCTGCTCCAGAAGGCTCCCCAGTCGGAGGGGGAAGAGATCCGCAGCACCTTCGAGCAGGCCCGCCGGCGGGCCGAACGCGAGGGAAAGCAGGACGTGTACCTGCGCCGGCTGCTGGCCTTCTCGCAGCGCCTCGAGAAGGTGCAGGAGGTGTCTCCCGAGAGTCTGCGCCGCATGCTGGCGGAGGCGCGCGCCTTCGACCAGCCTCTCGAGGACCCCGACGCGGTCCGGTAGTGCCCGCCGGGGGGCCGGTGGTTGCAAACCGGGCCTCCGACTGGTTCGGAATGACGGGCGGGGATGCCCGTCTCCACATGTGCTACCATCCGGGTTGTGCTGTGCCCGGACTGCCAGGTGGAGCTGAAAATGCGACGCTGCCCGCGCTGCGGCCGGACCGCCGACACGATGTCGCTGGTCGAACGGCCGGTGGAGGGCGGCGGCACGATCAGTTTTTCGGTGGCCAGCAGCGGAACCTCCTCCCCTTCCCAACAGACCCCGGACTGGCGCGATGAACTGAAGCAGAAGCTGCAGCAGCACCAGCTCAAGAAGCACGGTGCCGTGCCCCCCGCTCACGATCCGGATCGGGTCCGGCCGACGCCGGCCGCCAAACTCCGTTTGCGGCGCCGAAAACCGCCTCCGGAACGGCCCGCCGGCCCGGACCCCAGGCGCTACCGGCCGGCGGACGAGCCGGAGCCGCTGGTGGTGAAGGAACCCACCCTCGAGAGCCGCCCGCCCGCTCCCAACGCGAAAGCGCCGGGCGAGATGGTCAAACAGCTCTTCAAGTACAAGCTGGAGGACGTGGGCAAGCTGCGTGACCGGCGCATCATCACCTTCAGCAAGTCCAATCCGGCGCCGGCCCTTCCCCGGGTGGAACCGCCCGCCGCGCCGCCTCCGCCCGCGCGCGTCGAGGAGCCGGACGACGAAGGCGCGCCGCTGCAACGCCGGCTCGTCCTGGAAGCTCCGGCCGAGCCGCCGCCCCCGTCCGACGAGGCCGCCGCCGAGCCCGCGCCGCCGCCCCGCCATACCCCGTCGGTCGTGGAGGTCCTCTTCTCCAGGCTGCTGGCGGGCATCGTCGACGTCGTACTGGCCGGTGCCCTGGGGCTACTCTTCGCCTCGCTGGCGGCACGGCTGGCCGGAACGGACTTCCCGTCCGTCGAGGGTCTGCTGGTGGCGGCCGGATGCGCCTGGGTGCTGCTGGTGCTCAACGAGGTCTTCTTCCTCTTCACGCTGCGGCGCACTCCCGGCATGATGTGGACGGAACTCCGGCTGGTGGGGGAATCGAGCACGACTCCGGGCTTCGGCGCCATCCTGACGCGGGCCGTGCTGTGGATTCCCGTGGCGCTGACGCTGGTCGGCCTGGCCTGGGCCCTGGTCGACTCCGAAGGACGCTGCCTGCACGACCGCCTCTCACAGACCCGCGTGGTCCCCAGCTGATCACTTCCATCTCAACCGGCGCGGCGCGCTTCCAGTCCTCCCAGGAAGGAGTCGATCAGCTGCTGCAGCCGGGGGCGGCAGTGGTACTCGACGTCCGGGTCCTCGAGCAGGGCGCGGATCACCTGGCACATGGCGGCCTGCACGTGCTCCGATCGCTCCTGCCGGCAGGCGGAGGCGGCCAGGTAATCGAGGTTCTGGCGGAAGCGCTCCCGGCGCCTCAGGCGCCGCAGGGAAAAGCGGGAGAGCGCCAGGCCCAGGATCTCGGTGAAGGAGGGATAGGTCTCCTCGTACAGGAGGATGGCGGCCAGGCAGTCCGACTCCTCTTTGCTCAGCTGCAGGTCCGAGCCTCCCAGCACGTCGCGCAGCCGGGTGGCGCGCGAGTTCCAGCGGTCGCGGAAGAAGAAGATCCCCACCAGAATCAGCAGGGCGCCGGCCACGGCGATCAAGACTTCGAGGTAGCCGAACGGCAGGGTCATCGGGTCAGTCTCCCGAGCGGACCGGCATCTGCAGCAGGTAGATTCCCTCCGAAAGCGTGGCGGCCAGAAGGTCTCCCGCCGCGGTGAAGCCCAGCCGGTGTATGCGGCTGCGGTTGTCGCGCGTGAAGCTGCGCCAGCTCGAGCCTCCGTCGCGGCTCTCGAACAGGAATCCGCCCGTGGAATCGGTGGCCACCAGGTGCGAGGGGTCGGCCGGATTGGCGCCCAAATCCGACACGTCCAGCGGGAAGACGTCCGCACAGCGCGTCCAGACGGCGCCCCCGTCGCGGCTCACGAACAGGCCCTGGCGGGTGCCCGCCAGCAGCGCCGGGCCGCTCGCCTTCACGAAGTTCACGCGCCCCGGCGGAAGTCCCCGCCCCAGCCGCTCGCTGCGCCCCGCGGCCTCGAGGCGAAAGAGGCCGGCGTCGGTGGAGACCAGGTAGTCCGAGCCGCCGCGGCCCAGCAGGTGCCAGACCGCTCCCGCATCGCCCGCCAGGGCCACGGGCGACGCCGTCTCCGAGGCCGCTTCCAGCCGGTACAACCCCCGGTCGGTTCCCACCAGCAGCCGCGCCTCGGACGCCGACTCGAAGCTCAAGGCGTTGACCGCCCACTGGCCGGTTCCCGGCAGCTTCGTCCAGGGCTGACGGAAGGGGACCCCGGCGAAGACTCCGCCGGCCGTGGCCAGGTAGACCCGTTCCGAGCGGCGGGACTGGAGAATGGCGCGGATCGAAGCGGCCGCCGCACCCAGCCCCTCGTTGTAGGCCCGCCAGCTGGCGCCCTGGTCGCGCGAAACGAAGAAGCCGCCGTGAGAGCCGTCCTGCGCCAGCCCGGCCAAAATCAGTCCCGGGTGCTCGGGATCGAGCGCCAGCGCCCCCACCTGCCGGTGGATGAATCCGCGGTTGGCCGGGGCGAAACTCTTCCCGCCGTCCACGCTCTTGAGCACGCCGGCGTCGTCCGTGCCCACCAGGATGGAGCGCGAGTCGGCCGGGGAGACGGCGATGGAGTTGACCACCACGTCGGGCACCAGGTGAGTCCAGTTCTCTCCGGCGTCGCCCGAGACGTACAGCCCCTCGATGGTGCCGGCGTAGATCCGGTTGGGGTCGCTCGGGTCCAGGTGCAGCGTGCGGGTGCGGTTGGCCTCCTTGGGGATCCCGGAGCGCAGCTTGCGCCAGCGGCGGCCGCCGTTGACCGACTTGTAGACGCCCGTGCAGGCGCTGGCGAAGAGCGTCTCCGGTTCGAGCGGATTGATCACGATCGAGAACATGTCGCTGTCGAAATGCATGCCCTCGTGGATCGCTTTCCAGCTCTGGCCCTGGTCGGCCGACTTCCAGCCCAGCCGCCAGGTCCCCGCGTACAGCACCCGCGAGTCGGTGGGATCGAAGGCCAGCGACTCGATGTTCAGCAGGCCGCGGTAGCCCCGGGTCACGTTGCGCCACGAGCGTCCGGAATCGACGCTCAGCAGCACCCCCTCCGAGACGCCGATGGCGATCACGTTGGGTTCGGAGGGCGCGATCGCGATGGCCCGGATCTGGCTGTTCAGTTCCCCGGTGGGCAGGGTTTCCCAGGTGGCGCCGCCGTCGCGGCTGCGCGCCAGCCAGCCGTGGTTGCGGCGCAGCTCCCAGCTGGCCGCGTACAGGAGGTCCGGGTCGGACGGGTGAAAGGCGAAGTTGTCCACCACCAGATCGCGGCGGTTCAGGCCCGGCTCCAGGCGGGTCCAGCTGTCGCCCGAGTCGACCGAGAAGAAGATCTGCCCGTCTGAGGTCCCCAGGAACACCCGCTCGGGCCGCAGTGGATGGATGGCCAGCGAACGCACGTCCCCGCCGTAGGGACCCAGCAGCAGGATGTCGGGAGCGGCCGGCAGCAAAGCGTGCAGCAGGCCGAGGCAAAGGAGGGCGGCGAGGCAGAACCGGATCGAAAAGGCGTTCTCGTACTTCACTCCAAAAGTCTCTCCGCCCCTCGAGTAGCCGGGAATATTCATGAACCTCTTCGGCTGCGAGCGCGGATAGCTGGCCCCGATCTGACGCACTCTTCACGCTCTCGCGGCGAAATCTTATGAATCATCCCGGCTATGAAAAAGGCCCCCGGCGCCTGAGGGCGCCGAGGGCCATCGTTGATCGTCAGCGCGCCCACCCCCTGCTACGGAGTGGGAACGTACAGCTCGACTTCCGCCCGGCGGTTCTGCTTGCGGCCTTCCGCCGTCTGGTTGTCGGCGATCGGCTGGCTCTCGCCCAGGCTGCGCGTCTCGATCCGGCTGGGATCGATGTTGTGCTGCTTGACGATGTAGTCGCGCAGCAGGTTGGCGCGCCGCTGTCCGAGCCGCATGTTGGCCGATTCGCTGCCGCGGCTGTCCGCGTGCCCCGTGATCGAGGTCTGCAGCTGCGGGTTCTGCTGCAGCTTCAGGGCGATCTCGTCCAGCTGGGCCTTGGCGATGTTGTCCACGCGGTTGTCGATCTGGATGATGATCTTCTCGCGCACGCCGAAGGTCTTGCTGTCGGAGCAGCTTCCGCCGCGGTCGTCGCGTACCGTGACCGCCACCGTGTGGGCGCCGCCGGCCATGCCGCCGGTGGCCACCTGCAGGGTGGAGCCGGAACCCGACTGCGGCTGTCCGTCCACCGTCCAGGAGTAGGTCAGCGGATCGTTCTCCGCGTCGGAGGCTGTCGCCGTGGCCGTCACCGGCTCACCCGAGTAGACCTCGGTGGGATTCAGGCTCAGCGAGCAGGACGGATCGGAGTTGGGCCGCCGGTCGATGGTGACCCGGAATTCGCAGCTGGCGCTCATGCCGTCCACGTCCGTCACCGTCACGCGGACGGTGTGGGCGCCCACGGAGCGGCCCTGCGAGCCGAACACGAACTCGGGGCTGTTGTTGGGCACCGACTGCCCGTCCACCGTCCAGGCGTAGGTCAGGTCGTCGCCGTTGGGATCGGAGGCCTGCGCCCGCAGGGTGGTCGAGCCGCCCTCGGTCACCGTCACGGAAGACGGTTCGCACCGGATGGTCGGCGCCTGCTTGTTCTTGTCCACCCGCACGCTCGCCGAGCAGGAGGCCAGGTTGTCGCCGTCGCTGGCGTTGGCCACGATGGTGTAGCTGCCGGGCGCCAGGCCCGTGGAGTCCCACACCACCGAGGTGTCGCCCTGCTGGTTCAACTGTCCGGCGCTGGCCTTCCAGGTGACGTTGAGGGTGTCGTCGTCCGGATCGTCCACCGCCGCGTTGACGGTGACCGTACCGCCCTCCACCACGGAGTCGGCCGAGGCCGTACACTCCGCCGTGGGCGGCCGGTTGATCTTGCGCTGGAACACCACCTGGCCCAGCCAGCCGTGGCGGTCGGTGGGTTCGATGCCGGCGACGTTGCGGTTCAGCCGGTTGACGTAGAAGTTGTAGGCGGCGCTCAGCGCCACCCAACGGGCGGGGAAGAAGCGCAACCCCGCGTAGATGTCCAGCGGCGAGGCGGGATTGCCGACCGCGGTGTCCAGCGTCCCCGCGTGGGTCAGGAACTCCGTGGTGCGGTCGCCCCAGAAGACCCGGCCCACCAGTTCACCGATGGCATGGACCTTCTTGGTGCCCAGGGGGGCGTCGACGCCGATGCCCCAGTTGACCGCGTTCTGGCGCTGGATCCGGCGCGTGATGTCGGCGAAGTCCTCAGCGAACTGCAGACCGCCGGTCACCACCAGCGTGGCGGCCCGGACGTCCTTGGACAGGATCAGGTCGATGTTGTAGTCGGACAGCCCCGGAGTGAGTCCCTGCGCCAGGTTCTCCCGGTCGGTGTTGATGGCGAACCGCGCGCTGGGCTGCAGGGCCAGGCCGAAGGAGTTGCCCCGGCGCTCCGAGAGGAAGCTGAACTTGAAGCCGGCCATCACGTCGCCGGGTCCGCTCCCGAAGCCCAGGTCCATGAAGGGGGTGTCGTTGTAGTAAGAGCGGCGCCCTCCGCCGATCAGCGCCGAGGGGAGCAGGGTCCCGCCGGGCCGGATGCGGTTGGGAATGATTCCCTGGGAGTTGACCCGCTTGTGCAGCTCGTAGGAGGCGAAGAACTCCACGTTGTCCGTCAGGCCCAACGTGAAGGAGACGGGATAGATGGTGATGTCGATGTCACCGGGCTCCCGGTTGAACTTGCTGGTGTGAAACCCGAAGCTGAACTCCCCTTCCCGCAGGGAGTCCGCGTTGGGAATGTTGAACAGTCCGGTGCTCCCCCTGACCGTGGGGGTCTGCTGCTTGATTTTCTCTTTGCTCTGCGCAACGGCTGTCGTCGCCAGCAGGAAGAACAGGGCCACCGCAGTCCATGGCTTGGTGGAACGAAGCATAATATCCTCCAGATCGCCTCTTATGAGTTGGCACTCCGCATTTCGAAAGACTGTACCGACAACGATTATACAGGGGTGCCGCCCCGTGTAAACCAGAGACTTCGGGCGTTTCGGCACCGGACGGACCCGAGGCCCGTCAGGCGGCTCGTCGATCGAGCCGGGAAAGACCCCCGCACCGGGACGCCTTGCAGCGCCGGGAAAGGGCGGTGCGACTCCGAGGGAACTGACCCTCAGTAATCCTCGTCGTCGTCGTCGTCGTAATCGTCGTCGTCGTCGTCGTAATCGTCGTCATCGTCGAGGTCGTCGTCATCGTCGAGGTCGTCGTCGTCCTCGTCGTCGAAGTCGTCGTCGTCCTCGTCGTCGTCAAAGTCGTCGTCTTCGTCGTCGTCCAGGTCGTCGTCGAAGTCGTCGAAGTCCTCGTCGTCCTCGTCTCGAGCCTGCCACGGGTCCGCCGCGCAGGCCGCCACGAACTCCTCGATGGTCGCTGCCTCAAGAGAATCCACGTTCATGGGCAGGCATTATCTTACAGTGGCCGTCCGCTGTGCAACATCTTCAGTTGCAAGCAGATGCTCTTTTTTTGGGCCCCTGCTTCCGCGTAGAATGCCGCCTGTCATGGCTTCCCAAGACTCCGGCACCCGGCTGGGCGACATTTCCCGCTTTCTCACGGCCATCAAGGCGTTGCTGGAGGTCGCAGCGGTGGCTCTGCTGGGGCAGCTGTGCGCCATGGCGGTGCTGATCTGGCTGGGGTGGGACGCCCGGGCCGACCTGCTGGCGGACCGCGAAGCCGTGCTGCTGCTGGTGGCGGGCAACGCTCTGTTCACCATGCTCCTGATCCTGGCCCTGCAGGGCGCTCAGGGCCGGGGGCTGCATCACCTGGGCTGGACCCGACGGGGGTGGAAGCTGGAGGCCCTGCTGGGGGTCGCCACCCTGCCGTTGCTGGTGCTGCTGGTCGTGTCCACGACGGTGCTGTTCCACCTGTTGCTGCCGGGGTGGGCGAGCGAGGACAACCCCTTGCTGGAGCTGATCCGCACCCGCTGGGACCTGTTCTGGTTCGTGTTGAGCGGGATCTTCGTGGGCGGGGTGCAGGAGGAGATTCAGCGGGCTTTCATCCTGGACCGGTTCTAACGGCACCTGGGGGGAGCCGCCCTGGGGCTGGCCCTGTGGAGCGCCGGCTTCGGGGCGCTGCACGCCGTCCAGGGCTGGGACCGCGCCTTTCAGGCGGCGTTGCTGGGCCTGGTTTTCGGACTGATCTACCTCTGGCGCCGCAACCTGACCGCCCCCATGGTCAGCCACGCCCTCTACGACGTGGTCGTGGTGGTCCTGGCCTACTCGTACCCCGAGGCGACCTGACCAGCCATTGCTCCTTCACGATTGCTCGTTCACCAGTCCGAAGGCATCCTGGGCCGCCTTCTGTTCCGCTTCCTTCTTCGTCCGTCCCCAGGCCCGGGCCACCGCTTTGCCCGCGATGCGGGCTTCGATCAGAAACTCCTTGCGATGGTCCGGCCCCTGTTCGCGGACGATGCGGTACTCCGGTTCACTGACCCCGCGGGCGTGCAGCGCCTCCTGCAGGCGCGACTTGTGATCGCGCAGGGGGTAGTCCTTGCGGCCGGTCTCCGTGAGCAGGGGTTCGAAGCGCTCCAGCACGAAACGGCGCACCGGTTCGATTCCGCCGTCCAGGTAGAGGGCCGCCAGCAGACTCTCCCACAAGTCGCCCAGAATGGCCTTTTTCTGGCGCCCCCCGGTGCGTTCTTCCCCCGACGAGAGCCGGACGTAGCGGTCCAGGCCGAGGGCCGCCGAGAGGCGGGCCAGCTGCTTGCGCGACACCAGGTGGGAGCGGGCCTTGGAGAGCGCGCCTTCGGGGCGGTCCGGGAACATCCGGAAGAGCAGGTCGCTGATCACGAAATCGAGCACGGCGTCCCCCAAGAACTCCAGGCTCTCGTAGTCCTTCTCTCCGCCGCTGCTCAGGTTGGCGTAAGACCGGTGAGTGAGGGCGCGCTCCAGCAGCGCCGGCCGCTGGAAGGAGTATCCGATCTCCTCTTCCAGCCGCGCCAGTTCCTCCAGGCGGTCCGCGTCGATCGGGAGGTCTTCCTGGGGGTCGGTGCCGCTGCCCTCGAGCAGCTCTTTCCAGGGATTCATCGCCGCTACGGCCGCCCCTCCAGCAGGGCCAGCGATTCTTCGGCTTCCTGGCGGGCGCCCTGCAGATCGCCTTCCAGCTGCCGGACCGACTCGAAGAGCCGGCGGGCCTCCTCGAACTCGCCGCGGGAGGCTCGGATCCGCCCCATCCGCAGCAGCGACCAGGCCCTGACCCAGGCCTCGGCGCCGGGGGCTTCCGCGCTGCGGCGGTAGGCCTCGAGCGCGGCCGGGTACTGCTGCCTCTGCACCGCGATCTGCCCCAGGTAAAACCAGCTGCCCCCGTGATCCGGCTCCAGCTCGAGCAGCGCTCGCAGCGACTCCTCGGCCGACTCCAGCTGGCCGGCCCGCAGCGCCTCGGTGGCGTCGCGAAAGAGCGACCCGATGCGCTGCCGGCGCTGCAGTTCCCCGCGGGCCTGCTCGGCTTCGGCGCGGGACGCCTGGTCCGCCTCGAGCAGCTGCTGTTCCAGTTCGGCGATCTGCTCCTCGTCACGGCGGACCTCGCGGGGGTCGACTCCCGCCAGCAGCGACTCCATGAAGGTGGGCAGCGAGACCATCTCGCTGCGCCCGTACGACGCCAGACCGCGGTGGAAATAGGGAGCCAGGATCAGCCCCTGGCGGAAGTCCTCCACCAGCTCCCGCTGCCGCTGCTGCTCCGAACCGCCGGCGATGGCCGTCTGCAGGCTCTCGATCAGCGATTCGGTGACCATCAGCAGGTAGCGGTTCTGGTACTCGCTGCGGATGTGCGGCTGCCGCTGAGCCAGGTCGAGCAGGTCCTCGTGGTCCATCAGGGGAAGGCCGAACTTCCGCACCAGCGGGTCGACCAGGAAGTGCAGGTACTCGTGCTGCAGCTGGCGCCGGTTGCTGCGCGGATCGTCCGCCGGCCCCGCCACGATGTAGTAGACGCGCTCCAGGTTGCGCGCGTTGACGATGTCCTTCTGATCCAGCAGGTCGGGGATCAGCACGATTTCCCGGTCCAGCACCACCCGCGCCGGGACCCGGAAATACTCGAGCGTCTCGGTGATGATCTCCCGCAGCAGCGGCTCGTAGGCGAGCAGCTCCCGCTCGTAGGCGGGCCGGTACTTCTCCCAGAGCTTGGGCACCCCGGCCTTCCGGTAGAACTCCGGCAGCAGCCTCTCGAACCCCGCCACGTGCCGGGCGTCGGCGGGGAGGTTCTCTTCGGCGGACGCCAGCTCGAACCCCGGAGGGCCGGACAGCAGCAGCGCCAGCGAAGTGTAGGCGGTCTGGGGATGGTCGATTGCCGCGCCTTCCAGCTTTTCCAGGTAGAACTGCCGCAGCCGGCCCACCAGTTCGGGGTCCAGACCCGACAACTCTTCTCTGACGCGCAGGCGCACCTCCGACATCGTGCGGCCCTCGCTTTCGGCGTCGAACCCGGCCGCGTTCAGGGCCGCCATCACCGTGAAGAGGCGGACGTCGTTCTGAAAACGGATGTTGACCAGCCCCTGCAGGGATTGGGACTGGGCCGCCCAGGCCGGAGGGCAGGACAGCGCCGCGGCCAGCAGCAAACCTCGTAGCATGTTGGATTTCATGGGTTTCTTTCCGCCGAAACGAGGGGCTCGGGGCCGCCCGGGCGCCAGCGCCGCAGCAGCGGGAGCGTCGCCGCGTAGGCCGTCGCCCCCAGCAGGACGCTCAGCAGGCCGGACCCGACGAAGGCGGGGAGCAGGAGCCTCCACTGGGCGGTCAGCCAAATCCAGAACTCGGCCGTAAGCAGCTGCGCGAACCCGACCGCGGGGGGGGGCAGCGCGCCGGCGGTGCCGATCAACTGCACGCCCAGCCAGGTGGAAAACGCGTAGTAGGGGACGATGATCCAGGGCAGGTTGGCGTAGACGCCCAGCAGCACCGCCACCTTGTTCAAACGCAGCCAGAAGGCCAGCACCAGCCCCAATATGGTGTGCAGCCCCAAAAGCGGGGAGAACCCCAAGAAGACGCCCACCGCGAAGGAGAGCGCGACGTGTTCGGGGCGCTCCTTCAACTCCAGCAGGGTTCCAAATACTTTCCTCAGAGGCTTCACGAGAAGTGGTCGTATCCTTCCGCGTCCAGCAGACGCCGCCGGCCGCCCTGACTCAACCAGACACCGGGCTGGCCCGTCTCCAGCCGCCCGACCTCCCGGCAGGGTGGCAACTCGTCCGGGTACCCGGTGCCGAGGCGGTGCCAGTCTTCCTCGTTCAATGTGAACAGCAGGGCGTAGTCTTCGCCGCCGTTCAGCATTATATCCAAGTCACTTTCCGGTCCGCCCCCGGTGAGGGCGCCGGCGTCCAGCACGGCACGGACGCGGGAGGCGCGCGCCAGCTTCCCCAGGTCGGCCGCCAGCCCGTCGCTGACGTCGATCATGGCGCTGGCGATCCCCTGCCGCCGCAACCAGAGTCCCGCCTCGAGCTGCGGGTGGGGCAGGAAATGGCTGCGCAGCAGCCGGGCCCGGGCCGGTTCGGCCAGCGCCTCGAGCGCCGCCTCCGAGTCCACCGCCGCCAGGGCGGGGAACCGCTCGTGTTGCAGCAGTTCCAACCCCCGCCGCGATTCTCCCAGCGGCCCGATGACCGCGATCCGGTCTCCGGCGCGGCCGCCGGCCCGGCTCACTCCTGCGGCCCCTTCCAGGTCGCCCAGCACGGTGACGCTCAGCGTCAGGCAGGGGGCCGAAGAGAGGTCGCCCCCCAGCAGGGGGCACTGGAAGCGCCGGCAGCACTCCAGCAGGCCCTCCAGCAGGGGCTCGAACCAGCCGGCGACCCGCTCGCGGGGCAGGCCCAGTCCCAGCAGCAACCCGCTGGGGCGCGCTCCCATGGCCGCCAGGTCGCTCAGGTTGACGCGCGCCGCCTTGGACCCCAGCAGCCAGGGGCTGATCCACTCCGGCCGGAAATGGACGCCTTCGATCAGCAGGTCGGTGCTCAGCGCCTGCCAGCCGGGGGGGCGCAGCACGGCGGCGTCGTCGCCGATGCCGACCGAGACGTTCTCCGGGAGGTGCTGGGGGTGGCGGGCCAGCCAGTCCAGCAGCCGTGCCTCGGAGAGGGGAGTGTCGCGTTCAGAGGTCACGGATCTCCTCGAGGAACTGCCGGACGTCTTCGTATTCCCGGTAGACGGAGGCGAAGCGGACGTAGGCGACGTGGTCCAGGTGCTTGAGGCGCTCCATCAGCAGGGCGCCGATGTCGGCGGAGGTGATTTCCCCCTCGGCGCTCTCCCGCAGGCGGGACTCGACGGCGTCCACGATCTCCTCCATCTGGCGGCTCGAGACCGGCCGCTTCTTGCAGGCCCGCATCAGGCCCGCCATGGTCTTGGCCCGCTCGAAGGGTTCCCGGCGGCCCCCCTTCTTGACCACCATGCGGGGGACCTCCTCCGTCCGCTCGTAGGTGGTGCGGCGGCGTCCGCAGTGGAGGCATTCGCGCCTCCGCCGGATGACGCGGCCCTGCTGGGTTTCCCGCGAGTCGACGACCCGGTCTCCGCGCTGCTGGCAGTATGGACAAAGCATCAGCCGTGCGTCATTGTAAACCGGGGTCTGACCCTGAGAATTTCCTTTTCGGAAATTTGTTCGATCGGTGCCGGGAGAGGGCCTCCGGACTCGCAGACGGGCGCGGAACTTTTCCCTGCAGCGATCCGTTCAAGGGTGTGGACGGTTGCAATCACGAAGGAAGAGCATTGCAAGAGTCCGACGAAAAACTGGTGGAACGATGTTTGAAAGGGGATGCGCGCTCCTGGGAGACGCTGCTGCGCTCCTACACGGGACGCATTTACAACATGGCCTACCGCTACACGGGACGGTTCGACGTTTCGGAGGAGCTCACCCAGGAGATCTTCCTGAAGGTGTACCAGAACCTGTCCAGCTTCCGCCCGCAGAGCGGGTCGTTGCGCAACTGGGTCATGCGGGTGGGCCGCAACCTGATCATCGACCACTACCGGGCCACCCGGAAGGACCGCAAGGTCGCCGGGAGCGAGGAACTCGAGGTGCTCGAGTTCGCCGAGCAGGCCCCCTCGGCCAGCCCCTTCGAGAACCTGTATTTGAAGGAGCGCGCCGAGTTCCTGGTGTCCGGGCTGCACCAGCTCACGCCGGAACTGGAAGAGGCGGTCATGCTGCGGGACATCGAAGGTCTGGCCTATCAGGAGATCGCCGACCTGCTGGGTATCCCCGAAGGCACGGTCAAGTCGCGGATCAACCGCGGCCGGATCGAGCTGGCCAAGGTGATGCGCCGCAAGAAGGCCGAACTCGAGGAAGTCAACGCGGGTCCGTCGGGACCCTGAGAGAGTCGTGCGCGAGGAAGAGATGAACTGCTCCCGGTTCGAAACCATCCTGTCCGACTTCACGGCCAACCGGCTGGAAAAGCCGGTGATGGCGGCGGCACAGGAGCATCTGGAGCACTGTCCTTCCTGCCGCGAGCTGCTGGAGGAGGTGGCCCAGTTGCGCCAGCAGCTCGGGGACTTCCCGGTGGCCGCCGCGCCGGCCGAGCTGGTGGAGCGGATCCTCGAGCGGACCACCGGAAAACCGGAGCCGCGGTCGCTGTGGCGGGGCCTGATCCTGCCCACCATCCAGCCGTTTCTGACGCAGCGCTACGCGTTCGCCACCGTGATGCTGTTCGTCTTCCTGTCGCTGATGGTCAACATCGTGGGCCCCCCCGCCGGCGCCGTGTTGAGTCCCTCGCGGCTGGCGGAGAGCGCCGACCGCTTCACCAGCCGCATCACGCGGGGCTGGGCCGAGGCGGTCGACTTCCAGGCGCGCGTGGTGCAGGAAGTCAAGCTGCTGTCGGAAGACCTGTGGAGCCGGCTGGACTACCACCTGATTTCCACGCTGCTGACCAGCGTCGACACCACGGTGCAGCAGCAGGAAGCCGGTCAGCCGGACGCCGCGGGGCAGTCCGGCGACGTTGGAAGAGAAGAAGAGGAATCGCCGGAGGCCTCCCCCGAGGACGGCCGCTGAGCTTTACACGAGGAATACAGTGATGAAGTGCTCGTACCATCCCGATCTGGATTCGGCCAGCGCCTGCGTCGTCTGCAGCCGTCCGCTCTGCCCGTCGTGCTCCCACAGCGTCAAGGGGCGGGTCTACTGCCAGGACTGCATCGTGGACGGGGCCTCGCTGGCCGCCGTCGCGCGCAAGCCCGAGATCGCCAACTACTCTCCGGCGCGGGCCGCTCTGGCCGGGATCATCCCCGGCATCGGCGCCGTCTACAACCGGCAGTACAGCAAGGCGGTGGTCCATTTCGCGACCTTCGCCGGGTTGATCCTGCTGGCCGACTACGGGCCGGAGATCTTCGTCCTGGCCGTGATCTCCTTTTACGTCTACACCATCGTGGACGCCTACCGCTCGGCCCAGTACCTGCTGGCCCGGCGGATCCAAGACCCGGCATTCGCGGAGTCGGGCGATGAGGAAATGAGGCTCCCCGTCTGGGGAGGCCTGCTGGTGCTGCTGGGCGTGCTCTTCTTCCTGAGCAACCTGGGTGTGCTCAGCCTGCGGGAAGTGACCGACGTCGGCTGGCCGCTGCTGTTCGTGGCCGCCGGCATCTACCTGATCCTCTCCTATTACCTGCGGCCGGCGGAAAAGCGCGCCGAGAGCGGCTACCGGGCGCCGAGCGCGGCCGGCTCCTGGCCCGCGGCGCAGAATCCCGCCCCGCCCGAACCTCCCTCGCCGCCGGCCGAGTCCAACGCCGGAGGGGAGTAGCGGCCATGAACGGTACTCGCGCGAGCGTGACGCCGGTCATCGTCGGGATCGTCCTGGTCGTCCTGGGCGCCCTGATCATGATCGTGCGGCTGGTGGACATCGACCTGGGGTGGGAGTGGCTGAAGTTCGTCCTGCCGGTGCTGCTGCTGGCCTGGGGCGTGTTCAAGCTGATCCGCCACTACTTCGTGGATGTCTCGGTCCTGGTCGACCGGCCGGGCAAGTCCGGTCTGCTGGGAGGTCTGTTCTGGATCGGCGTGGGCGGAGTCTGGCTGCTGCACCTGCTGGGCGTGCTGGACTTCTGGGACTTCTTCGGCCTCTACTGGCCGGTTCTGCTGGTTCTGTTCGGGCTGGGGAAGATCGTCGACTACTACCGCTCGCAGGGGCGGCTGCAGGTCCGCTTCGGCGAGATCTTCGGCGTGCTGGCGATCGTACTGATCGGGTCGCTGGTAGCGGTGGGGGCCGACGCTCAATGGCACCTGATGCCCTCCATCGACCTGCCCACCGGCCGGGTGGCGATCGACGACTGGTTCGACCAGTCGTATTCCTTCCTGGAGGAGCAGGAACTGGACGCGGAGGGGGTCCAGAGCGTCGCCGTGGACAACCTCTATGGAGACATCGTCGTCACCGGGTCGGAGAGTTCCCGGGTGCGGGTGGAGCTGACCAAGGCGGTGCTCGCCTCCGACGAAGCCGAGGCGAAGGCCGTGGCCGACGAAGTGCGACTCACGGTCGCCAACCAGGAGGGGATTCTGCGGATCGGCACCAACCGCAAGGACGTCGGCCAGAAGAAGAAGCTCTTCAAGAGTCACCTCAAGCTGTGGGTGCCTCCCGCGGTCGCGCTGCGGCTGGAGAACCAGTACGGCGACGTGCGCGTCTCCGGCGCGACCGGGGGCTGCGTGATCCGCAACAGCTACGGTGACGTGGTGGCCGAGAACCTGTCCGGCGGGGTGGACGTGGAGAACAAGTACCGGCAGGTGGTCCTGCGCCACGTCGAGGGCGAAGTCCGGGTCTCCAACGACCGGGGCCCCATCCGCGCCGAGGACGGCGCCGGGGCGCTGGGTCTGACGACGGCCTACGACGGCATCACCGTCCGCCGCCACCAGGGGCCTGTCACCGCCAAGACCCGTTTCGGAAGCGTCACCGTCGACAAGGTCAACGGGGCGGTGGAACTGGACGCGCCCGGCTCGGAGATCTCCGCCCGGGACGTGGACGGCATTTTGGACCTGAAGGCCTCGCACAAGAACGTGCGCGTGACCCGCGCCAGCAAGGCCGTGATGCTCGAGACCTCCAACAACCGCGCCACCCTGGAGCGAATCGGGGGTCTGGCCACCATCCGTGCCGCCTATGCCGACGTGCGGGCCAGCGACCTGGAAGGGGGCCTGAAGCTGGACGGCAAGGGGACCCGGGTGACCGTGGAAGACCTGGTCGGGGGCTTCGAAGTGTCGACCTCCACCCGGCCGGTCCGGATCACCCGTTTCGCGGGCGGCGGCAGCGTCCAGAACGAGTTTTCCGAGGTGGAGCTGAGGACCGACCGGCCGCTGGCCGAGCCGGTCACGGTGTCGAACAAGAACGCCGACATCACGGTCCTGCTGCCCGAGGGCAGCCCGGTGATGCTCTCGGCTCAGGCGCCCGGCGGCTCCATCGATTCGCAGCTGGAGGGAGCCAAGACCTCCGAGGAGATCACGGTCTTCGAGGCGGAGGTGGGGCAGGGAGGGCCGCGGCTCCGCCTGCAGACCACCTACGGAGACATCCGCATTCGCAGGTCTGCACGCTCGAGGTGACGTCATGAGCACGAAGACGATTCCGCAGCTGCTGGCCCTGACCCTCGCCCTTTTTTCGGGTTCCTGCGTGGTGACCTGGGGCGATTGGGGCAAGGAGCCCAACTTCGTCCGCTTCGAGTCTTCGGAGCCCCTCGAGGGGGACCAGGTGCTCGACGCGGAAGTCGAGATGAACGTTG
>JBFGHG010000003.1:0-20145 GCA_041578395.1 Acidobacteriota bacterium | reverse complement strand
GGCTCAAGGGCGCGTCCCGCTGCCCCGCCTCGGTGCGGACCTGCCCGGCCGCCAGGCGGATCATGGTGGTGATCGCCGCGGCCTCCCTGGGGCCGTTCTCCAGGACGTATTGCAGGTCGCGGTGCAGCCGGGCGTGGACCCCGTCCGGATAGAGGTCCTCTTCGGACGGAGCGCGCCGGGCGCCGGCCTCTCCTTCGGCGCCGGCTTCCGCCGACGACTCCACGAAACGCTGATAGATGGAGACGTAGTTGGAGTCATCCAGCATCTCGAAGACGTCGATTGGGTCGAGTTCGAAGTAGTCGGCCAGTTTGAGGCAGCTGGCGAAGTCCGGGGTGGCGCCCTGCCTCCAGGCCGTGATGGTGGACTTGGCGACTTCCAGGTGATCCGCGAGTTCGGTTTGGAATCCCCGGCGCTGATTCAATTGCTCGGACAGGAACTCTTTGAACTTCACGGTAATCGTAGAGTTTACCTTTCGATGAGGCAGAAGTCGACCCTTTCCTTTTTTTGTTGACAGGGCGAACGAACTCTCGTATTAATGTTCAGGCAATGAACAAGCGGGCGGCGCTCGCCAAGGCCGTCAAGCGATTCCGGCTCGAAAGGGCCTGGACGCTGGAACAAATGGCCCGAGCGTGTGACCTCGACCCTCGAACGATTTGGAACTTGGAAAATCAAAGAGTGAACCCTCACGATCGAACGATTGCCAAGCTCCTCCGGCTGATCCCAAGCCTGGGTGATCCGGAACTCGATTTGGTGACCTGGGGAGAGGACGCCGCCGATTGGTCATGACCTCGGGCAATAGAGGGTTTGCTCTGAACCGAAAACGTCTGCTCAAGGTTTCAGCTGGGGGCCAGCGGTGAGCAGAAGGGGAGATGGCATTCAGGGGTTGATCGACATGTCAGGCCCGGCGCCCGCCGCTTGCGGCGCGTGACGGGGGAAGAGATTTCAGCGGGGGCTTCGCCGGGTGCATCCGCCGCACCCCTCATGCCCACATCGAAGCTCTTCGGGTCCTGTAAGGAGGCTACATCCCACTCGGGATCCCACCAAGAACACCCCGCCACCCTTTTCTTGCTTCGCAGGGGAAGCCGGTCCTCTTTCGAGGGGGCCGGCTTCACTACATCAATTTGGTCGGAGGACCAACCACGAGAGACTCGTCCAGCTTCTCGCAGGACTGGAGCTCCGCTTCTGTAGCCTCGGCCCCCTCAACTCCCCCGGCTCGCCGGCCGGCCGGATTTCCACCTTTTGATATACTCAGATCGGAATGGCCAGGAGAGTCTGCACCACCGCGACACTAACGCTGTGCCTGGGCCTGTTCGTGGTCGCCGCCGCCTTCGAGGTGGTCCATCCGTTGACGCGGGCGGTGCGAGACCCGCATCACAGCCATCGGCAGGCCGTCCTGGAACCCGTTCACCAGCACGACCATCACCTCTGCTTCCAGCTGGAGAAGGTCACGCCCCAGCTGTACGCGACGGGTGCGCCGCGGTTGCTGCAACTCGCTTCCGTCGTCGAGCGCAGAACCCGCATCGCCATCCATCGGCGGGAATCGTCCCGCTCTCTGCGCGGACCTCCCCAGGCCTGACCCCCTACCGCTACCGAAGTTCCCTTTGACCGTCTCCGTTCGGGAGAACGAACCATGGTTTCGATCCCGCCAACGTCCGGCCGGCTCGTTCGCACGTGCTGCCTGATCGCTATGCTGCAGACAGGGTCATGGGCGGCCGGCCAGCCGGCGAATTCCGGCCGCATCGAAGGACAGGTGGTCCTGGAGACCTCCGGCGCCCCGCTGCACAACATCAACGTCCTGATCGTCGAACTGGGAAGCGTGGCCGAGACCGGCACGGACGGCGGCTTCCATTTCGACGCCGTGCCCGCCGGGCAGTACGACCTGCTGGCTTTCAGCGGGTCGCTCAGCTCCGAAACCCGGCTGGTCGAAGTGCGGCCCGGCGAAACCGTGCAGGTGCGCCTGGCCCTGCGGATCGCCCCGATCAAGCAGGAGATTACGGTCACCGCCAGCGGCAGTCAGGAGACCGCCTTCGAGGCGGTGCAGTCCGTGAGCACCCTGGACAGCTTCGACCTGAGCAAGAAGGCGGCCGTCTCGGTGGGGGAGATCCTGGACGGCGAGCTGGGCGTGGCCAAACGCAGCTTCGGCCCGGGCAGTTCGCGGCCGGTGGTCCGGGGCTTCGACGGCGACCGCGTGCTGGTGATGCAGGACGGCGTGCGCATCGGCTCGCTCGGCTCCCAGTCGGGAGATCACGGCGAGCCGATCGACGCCTCCAACCTGGAGAGGCTCGAAGTGCTCAAGGGCCCGGCCACGCTGCTGTACGGCAGCAACGCCATCGGCGGGGTCGTCAACGCCGTCACCGGACACCGGGAAGAGCACCAGCAGGCGCATGACGGCCTGCGCGGGCAGTTCTCGAGCGTGGCCGGCTCCAACAACACCCACCTGGGCGGCAGCGTTCGGGCGGAGTACGGCGTCGGGCCCTGGCTCGTCTGGGCCGGGGGAGGGGGCCAGCGCACGGGCGACTACAGCAGCCCGCTGGGGCCGGTCGAGAACTCCGGCAGCCGCATCCGCAACACCTCCGGCGGCGCCGGCTGGTACGGCGAGCGTCCCTTCTTCACCGTCGACTACGCCTACAACGACGGCTGCTACGGCATTCCCTTCGCCCAGCTGTTCGCGGAGCTGGAGGAAGAGGAGCTGCTCGGGATCGACATCGACTTCCGGCGCCACAACGTCCGCCTGCGCGGCGGCTGGCGGAACCTGCCCGGCCGCTGGCTCGAGAGCGTGAGCCTGTCGGCCAGCTACGCCGACTGGCGGCACCAGGAACTGGAGCTGCTGGAGGGAGGCGAACTCGAGGTCGGCACCGTCTTCGAGAACCGGGAGTGGGTCTGGCGGGCGGCGCTGGAACAAAAGAAGGTGGGGGTCCTGTCGGGCACGGTGGGCGTGTCCGGCTTCGCGCGGGACTACGACGTGGCGGGCGAAGAGGCGCTTTCCCCGCCGGTGGACCAGACCAACTTCGCCTTCTTCGCGCTGGAGCAGCTGGACTTCGAGAGGGTCCGTCTGCAGGCGGGAGGCCGGCTCGAGCACAACGGCTACCGGCCGCAGGGCGCGTCCCCGCTCCCCGATCGGGGTTTCACGGGGGCGTCGGCGGGACTCGGGGCGCGCATCGACCTCTGGAAGCGCGGGGCGCTGGTGGCCAACTTCACCAGCTCCTTCCGGGCCCCGGCCCTCGAGGAGCTCTACAACTTCGGGCCTCACGTGGGCAACCTGGCCTTCGAGATCGGCAACTCCGAGTTGCGCCGGGAACGCAGCAAGGGCCTGGACCTGTCGCTGCGCCACCACGGCGAACGCCTGCACGCCAGCGCCAACTTCTTCTGGTACGGCATCCGCGACTTCGTCTTCCTGGGGCCGACCGGCGAGGTGGAAGAGGGTTTGGTCGAAGCCCGCTACCTGCAGGAAGACGCCCGCTTCCTGGGGGGCGAGTTCCGGCTGGACATCGGGCTGCACCGCCTGCTCTGGCTCCGGCTGGGCCTGGACACGGTCGACGCCCAGCTGACCGCCGCGGGCCAGTCCCTGCCGCGCATTCCGCCCACCCGCGCCCACGTCGGGCTGGACCTGCGCTCGGGAGGATTCAGCGTCACCCCGGAAGTAGTGATGGCCGACCATCGCCAGGACATCTTCCCCACCGAGACGCCCACCGCGGGCTACACCGCGGTCAACCTGGACGCCTCCTACACCCTCCCGCGCCAGCACTTCGTTCACCAGTTCTCGCTGCGGGCGTTCAACCTGGGCGACCGGGTCTACCGGAACCACCTGTCGTTCATCAAGGACCTGGCTCCGGAGATCGGGCGGGGGGTGAGCGTCAGCTATATCGTGAAGTTCTTCTAGAAGGGTGTGTCCCGCTATTCATCATTCACAATTCACCACTCATCGTTCCAAGCTCTGCCTGCTGGGCCTGCCGTGCGACTCCCAGTCCAGCTACCGGAAGGGGTGCGCGAAGGCCCCGGCGGCCATCCGGCGGATCTTCGAGAGCGACTGCTACAACGCCGCCGCCGACTCTGGCGCGGACCTGACCGGGGCCGTGCAGGACTTGGGCAACCTCGCCGCCGGGGCGAGTTGGAAGGAGACCTCGCGGATCTACAGCCGGCGCGTGCGGGACCTGTGCGAAGCGGGAAAAACTCCATTCCTGCTGGGGGGCGACCACGCGATTACGATTCCGATCGTGGAGGCGCTGGACTGCCTCGGGGGGGCGGTGCACGTGGTGCAACTGGACGCCCATCCCGATCTCTACGACGAGTACGGAGGGGACCGGTTCTCCCATGCGTGCACCGCCTCGCGGATTCTCGAGATGGCTCACGTGGCCACCTTGACGATCGTCGGGGAACGCTCGATGAATCCGCCTCAACGGCAGCAGGCGGCGCATTTCGGGGACCGGCTGAAGATCCTGCCCGCTCGTGGCCTCACCGGACCGATCCCCCCGCTGGGGCACATCGCGGAAGATGCACCGGTCTACCTCACCCTGGACCTGGACGTGTTCGAGCCCGCCCATGCGCCGGGCGTGTCGCATCCGCTGCCGGGAGGGCTGACGCCGCGGCAGGTGCTCGACTTCCTGGCGGATTCGCGGTTCCGTCTCGTGGGCATGGACGCGGTCGAGGTCAATCCCGATCTGGACCTGCGCGGCGCGACGGCGGTTCTGGCCGCCCGGTTGGTGCAGCAGGCGATGGCGAAGGCCCTCTGATCAGAACCGTCCCCGCCGCCGCTCCTTGCCCGGCATCACTTCCAGGCAGGTCGTCCACCAGCCCGTCCGCACCGTCTCGACGAACTCCTCGGGCAGCCCCTCGTCGCGCATCTCGCCGGCCAGCCGCTCGTGGTCGTACTCCAGGGGGACGAATCGGCAGTTCGGCCCTTCCCCGTGCGCCTCGAGCAGAGCGAACCAGACCCCGGTCGAGCCGTCGTTCTCGGGACGGCCGATCACGCCCACGTTGACGAACAGCGGTCCGCCTTCCAGCCGGCGCTGCCACTTGACTCCCGTGTGGGTGCAGGCGATCACGTCGGCTTCGAAGTCGCGGGTGAACCTCTCCAGCAGGTGGTCGGGCGAGGAGGACTCCCACAGGAACTCGTTGGTGCGCCGCGGCGACCCGTGGCACAAGTGAACCCGATGCGCCCCCAGCCGGAACCGGACCGCCTCGGGCAGCGTCCCCAGCCACCGCTTGTTCTCCCCGCTCGTATTACTAAAGGTGTAGTCGTAGCTGATCTGAGCGAAGTGGTTGTCACGGGGGTCGGTGTACCCGCAGCCGCAGTCCTCGAGCCCCCGGGCCAGCGAAAGGTCGTAGTTGCCCGCCATGCAAACGACGCCGCCATCGCGAAGAAGCGGAAACGACCGGTCCGGGTGAGGCCCGAACCCCCCCATGTCCCCCAGACAAAACACCGCCTCCACCCCCAACCCACGGCACTCCTCCAACAACCGCTCCAGCGCCAGATAATTGTTGTACACCCCCCCAAACAGAACCACCCGCTGGAAGGACTGCGAGAGGTCGAGAATCTGCATCACGGCCAGAAGGGCCCGTTCGAAGATTGAAAATTGAACATTGAAATCTACTCGAGATTTGAGATTCGAGATTGAATCAGTAGTTCTTACACGTCATGCCGGTGACGTAGCAGGTCGTGCACGCCGTATGATAGAGGTCGCAAGGCCGCATGGCCTCCGCCAGCGATCCCTCGCTCATCCGCGCCTCCTCCTCCCCCACCAGGATCGGACACGCATACACCCCGTCGTCAGCCACGATGCGGCAGCTCGAGCACTGCAGCAGCGAGTGGTCGTACCCTTCCATCATCTCCGGCGTGACGTACTCCGGCCGCTCCGGCGAGGGCAGCATCCCCATTTCGAAGATGGGGATGATCTTGATGCGCGGCTGCTCGACCCCCAGCGAGCGCAGCAGCTGGACGTAGCGGTCGAAGCGCCCCGTGGGGTCGGCCTGCGGGTCCAGGTACTCCTCGATCTCCGTGACCGTGAGGATGGGCAGAAACCCCCGGTCACAGAGGCGCTTGTAGGCGGCCAGGACCTTGGCGTGGGTCCCCTTGCCCCGTACCGCGTCGTTCTTCTCCGGATCGAAGTTGTCCAGGCTGATGCGGATCTCGAGCGTGTAGCGGGACGCGCGGCTCACCCGCTCCAGCGCCTCCGCCCGGCGCTCGTCGATCAGCAGGCCGTTGGTCAGCACCGAAACCGGAAAGCTCGCCAGCGCGTACTCCAGGATGGAGAGGAACTCCTTGTGGATGAAAGGCTCCCCGCCGGTGAAGTAGATCTCCTTGGCCCCCAGCTCGCGCGCCTCGTCCAGGGCGCGCAGGACGGCGGCCGTCTGCATGATTTCGAGGTCGTGGTTGTCGGGAGCGCAGCTGATGAAGCAGTGGCTGCAGCGGAGGTTGCACAGGGTGCCGGCGACCTGCACCCAGACCGTCTCCAGCTGGTGAAACTCCGCCTGCGGAACCCGCGCGACCGGTGAGGTGGCCATCCCCCTCGACTCTAGCCCGTTTCGCCGTCGGCGATCAACTCCGCCACCGCCTGTTTCAGCCGCCCGTTGAACTCGTCGTACGACTCGCCGTCGCCGCGGGCCGAGATGGGAGGGCCGAAACGGATGGTGACCGGGTGCAGGCGGATCTTGTCCGAACCGCGCCGCCAGGCTTCATAGGTCCCTCCGATGGCGACCGGAACCACCGGCACGCCCAGTTCCACCGCCAGGATGGCCGGCCCCTTCCGAAAGGTCTTGAGCGTGCCGTCGATGGAACGCTCCCCCTCGGGAAAGACGCACAGGATCAGGTCCTCGCTCATGCCGTGGGCCCCCAGCCGCAGGGCCTGGCGCAGGTGCCGGTCGGCGTCCACCGGGACCACCTTGATCAGGCTGCCCAGGTAGGACATGGTCGGAGTCCCGAAGTAGTCGCTGTACCCCAGGAAGAAGAGCCGCCGGATGACCCGCAGGGGCAGCCCCGCGCTCAGCAGGAAGCCGTCCAGGAAGCTGAGGTGGTTGGGGCAGATCATGAAGGGGTAGTCGCGCGGCAGGTGCTGCCGCCCCTCGAAGCGGATGCGGAAGAAGATCTTGGCTGCCAGCCAGACCAGCCGGGTGGAGATGAAGTAGACGATCTCGGTGATGGGGCGCCGGCGCAGCAGGCGGTGAATCTGCGCCTCTTCCTGTTCGCCCAGAGGCCGGCGCAGGATCTCGGCCCAGGAGACCGCCGCCTCGGGCGTCTCCTCGTCGACGATTTCGCCGGAAAGGCGCCCCCTCACCGCATCGGCCACGTCCTGCACCGTGAGGATTTCGGTGGCGGCCTCGTCGGAGACGTGCACCTGGAAGGTCTCCTGGACCGTGGAGAGGAACTCCACCCGCTCCAGCGAGTCGAAGCCGCAGTCCAACTCCAGGCTCATGCCGGGATGCACCGCCGCGGTCTTGCCCGTCTGTCGGATCAGCTGAAAGAGGCGCTCCTCGACGGCGTCCCGCGGCTGGGCGGACTCGGCGGCCGGCGGCGCGCCCGCTTCCCCGGCCGTGCCCGCCTCCACCTCCTGCTGTACCTCGAAGCGCTTGATCTTGCGCGTGGTGGTTCGGGGCAGCGGGTCCCGCCGGATGGTGAAGCTGCGCACCCGCTTGTAGGGGGGGAACTGCTGGGAAATGGTTTCCAGCATGTAGCGGATCATGTCCTGGGCGTTGACGACCTGCTGGCTCTTCAGGTAGTCGAAGTCGGGGACGATCACCGCGTGCAGCTTCTCCTGCTCCTCGCTCGCGCTGGTGTCCTCGATCCCCACCACGCACATCTCCTTGATGAAGGGGCACTTCTTTTCGTAGGCCTGCTCGATCTCCTCCGGGTAGATGTTCTTGCCCGAGCTGAGGACGATCACGTCCTTCTTGCGCCCGGTGATGTGCAAGAAGCCGTCGCCGTCCAGATAGCCGAGGTCGCCCGTGTGCAGCCAGCCGTCCTCGAGCGTCTCGGCGGTCGCTTCCGGGTTCTTCCAGTAGCCCTGCATCAGGTGCTCGCCGGCCATCACCACCTCGCCGATCCCCTGCTCGTTGGGCCGGTCGATCTTCAGCTGGCAGTGCGGCAGCGGCTTGCCCACCGAGCCGAGTCCGCCCATCCCGGGATAGGCCACCGTGGAGACGGCCGACGTTTCCGTCATGCCGTAGGCCTGCGCCAGGTTGAACCCCAGCGTCTCGAAGTCGAAGGCGACATCCGTGTCGAAGCGGGCCCCGCCCACGGCGAACAGCCGCAGGGCGCCGAAGTTGCGGTGAATCGCGGAGAAGAACTTCCGGCCCGGGTTGAACTTCAGGGTGCGGTTGCAGAAGCGGGAGAGGGCGAAGAGGCGGCGAAAGAGAAAGCGCTTGGCGAAGCCCGCCTTTTCCACTTCCTGGAAGATGCGGCGGTGCACCAGGTAGTAGAACTGCGGGACGCACACGAAGACGCTGATCTCTTCGTCGCGGAAGCACTTCAGGATGCGCTGCGGCTCCAGGACGTCCAGGTAGGTCACCCGGGCGCCCAGGTAGAGCGGGATCAGGAAATTGGCCATCAAAGCCAGCATGTGGTAGAGCGGGAGCACGGAGAGGATGTGGTCGGCCGAGGAGACCTCGATTGCCGTCTCCACCGCTTCCACCGTCAGGTACAGGCTGTGATAGGAGAGCATCACCCCCTTGGGCCGCCCGGTGGTGCCGCTGGTGTAGACCAGCAGCAGCGTGTCCTCGGGCCGGTAGGGGACCAGCGGGAACTCGACCTTTCCTCCGCCCTGGCGGACGATCTCGTCCCAATCTCCGTACCCGCCGTGCGCTCCCCCGGCCAGCAATCCGGGCAGGGGTTGCGGCAAACGCTCCTGGATCTCCTGCAGCTTGCAGCGCTGTTCGGCGGACGAAATCAGGAACGCGCACTCCGCGTGCTGCACCAGTTCGGCCAGAGTCTCGCTGGTGTGGACGATGTCGAAGGGGACGATGCGGGCCCCCACGCTCTGGGCGGCCAGAAAGGCGATGCCCCAGCGGGGATGGTTCTCCATCACGATCCCCACCGTGTCGCCCTGCCCGACTCCCTGGTCCCGCAGGTAGTGGCTCAGTGCCGTGATTTCCTCGGCGATGCGCCGGAAGGAGTAGGAGTCCCGCTCCCCTTCACTGAGCAGCTGCAGCGCCATCCGGTCGGGGAACGCTTGCAGATGTTGGCGATACCGCTCGAAGAAATCCAGCCTTGACCTCCGCGCGCAATGCTACCAAAAAGCGTCCGACCCTGAAATTTTCCTTTGCGAGTCTATGGATTCGCCAGTTCGGCGACAAGGGCCTTGGGATTGGTCGGACGGCTCAGGAACTCCTCGACGACCCGGACGGTAGGCTTCTCCAGCCCCCACCGAAAAAGCTGCTCCGACACCAGCGGGTACCATTCCCCGCGCGGGCGGCCTTCGAGACGCCGGGCGATCTCGCGGCGCAAATCCGCCACCAGCACGGCGCCCAGGGCGTAGTTGAGCATGTAGCCGGGGTCGCTCACCAGCTGGCCGCGCAGCGCCCACCAGGCCAGCTCCGGATGCGGCTCGATTCCCAGGTAGCCGGAGGTGATTTCGGTCCAGACCTGGTTGGGTTCGGCGGTGGGGTCGCGGTGCAGGCGGATCTCCAGCAGCGCCCAGGCGGCGTCCAGCACGACGGCAGACAAGCGGGCGCGCAGACACGCTTCGGCCGGCGCGGCCGCTCCCAGGAACTCCCGCTGCCACTCCGGCTCGAAGGCCTCCCAGGTGGCCAGGTCGGCCACCGCCTCGGTGAAGACGATGCTGTCGGGCCACTGCTGGTAGGCGGGCCGGGTGCGGATGGCGGCCAGGTGGACGCCGTGGCCCGTCTCGTGCAGCAGCTCGGCCAGGTTCCCCAGTCCCCCTTCGCGGTAAGTGGCGAAGACCCAGAACTCGCCGATGTTCCAGCGCCCGCCGCGCAGGCGGTTGCGGCGTCCGAAGGTGGTGAAGGCCACCGGGTCTTTCCCGGGCCGGGGCTCGAGGTCGTAGTGGATGCCCAGCTCCCTCACCTCCGCCCCCAGCGCCGAGTAGAAGCGGTCGTTGAGTCCGCGCAGGGCGCCGGCGGGCAGTCGGTCTTGCAGGGCGCGCGCCGCTTCCCCCCCTTCGTACCAGTAGTCCCAGGGTTCGATGCGGCGGACCCCGAAACGCCGGCTCCAGGCTTCCAGCAGCGAGACCAGCCAGGGCTCGACCTCCTCGGGCCGGACCCCCAGCAGGGAGGCGGCCGATTCCGGACGGGTCCCCGCGGCGGCGCTCAGCTGGACGATGCGCCGAAAGGGGCCGTGCATCGATTCCCAAAGCGGCTGGAGAGCGAAGAACAGCGCCCGCCGGCGCGAAGGCGACTCCTCGGCGGCCAGCCGGCCCAGAACCGTCAGCCGGTCCAGCCGCTCCGCTTCCAGCTCGAGGGTCCCCGCCTTCTCGCCGAAGCAGGCGTAGGTTTGCTCCAGCAGCTGATCCAGGCCGTCGCCGAATCCGGCCGGGAAGTTGCAGACGTCCGATTCGGCGGCTGCTGGAGCGGACTCTTCCTCGACGGGAAACTCGTCGGCTCGGCGGCGCAAGGTATGCAGGGCTTCGGCCTGCTCCGGCGTGAGGTCCACTTCGGACACCGATTCGAGGTGCCGGAGCATGGGAGGCAAAGACTCGTGGTAGAGGCGGATCAACTCCTCGAGCGGTTCGCCCCGCAGGTTCTCTCGCGCGCCCCGAAAGCGGGTGACGTCGATCTGATCGCGAACCTCCTGGATGGTTTCGAAGAGGTATTCCGCTTCGTCGAGCGAGACCCGGGAGCCGGCCGGGCAGGCCAGGGCCGCGCCGACGATCGCGAGTGCGGCGAGCCGCGGTGCGGGACGGTTTCCCCCGAGAGCCATCGCGAGTCATCCTACCTCCAGCGGGGTAAGATTTCGAGGTGAAACTCGAAACCGCCAGGCTGCTGCTGGCCCCCCTGTCGGAAACCGACGCCGGCGAGGTGCACGCCCTGTGGACCAGCCCCGGCGTGCGCCGATTCCTGTGGGACGGCGAGGCGATCCCGCCCGAAAAGACCCGGGAGCTCCTGCGGCACAACCAGCGCCTCTTCCAGCGCCGGAGCCTCGGCATCTGGGGGGCGCGCAGCAGGGAAGGCCGAGAGCTGGTCGGGTTCGCCGGCTTCTGGCACTTCCGCGACCCTCCCCGGCTGGAGTTCCTCTTCGGCGTCCGCGACGATTGCCGGGGACGCGGCTACGCGCCCGAGGCCGGCCGTGCGGTGATCGGACATGCCTTCGGCCGGCTCGGAATGGACGAGATTGCGGCCAGCACGGATGCCGGCAACCGGGCCTCGCGGCGCGCCCTCGAGAAGCTGGGCATGACCCTCGAAGGCCGCCGGGTGGTGGACGGTCTGGACACGCTGTTTTACCGGCTGGTGCGGCCGCCTACTCCTGCATCCGACTCATGAAGTCTTCGAAGCGCTGGGCCATCTCGTCCGGTCCCAGGTCTTCGAGGTGGGTGGCGACGATCCAGTAGTGGCCGAAGGGATCCTCCAGGCGGCCGGCGCGGTCGCCGTAAAACTGGTCCTGAATGGGGAAGACGACCTTCGCGCCTTCGGCGATTGCCCGCTCGCCGACGGCGTCCACGTCCTCGACGTACAGGTGCAGCGCCAGGGGTGTTCCACCCAGGCTCCGGGGCGAGTGGTTGCTCCAGTCGGGGAACTCGTCGGAGATCATCACGATCGAGTCGCCGATCCGGATCTCGGCGTGGGCGACTTTGCCGCCGGGCACGGTCATCCGCCCCGGAAGTTCCTCGGCGCCGAACACGCGGATGTACCAGTCGATTGCGCGGGCAGCGTCTTCGACGACCAGGTGGGGGGTGATGGAATGAAAACCCTCTGGGATCGGCTTGACGGCCATGTTCGTCCTCCCTTTCGAAAGCGGGGTGTCGCCGGTTCGGGCCTGTGGGTACAATTCTATCGTGAAACGGCCGGCGTGTACCGCAGCTGTCTTGCTGGCGGCGCTGTCGCTGCCCGGGTGCCTCTTCTTTCACGGGCAGCGCTTCCACGACTTCACCGCCCGCACCCCCCTGGCGCCCGGCGAGACCCTGATCCTTGGCTTCATGGGCGGCCGCGACTCGTGGGACGACGAGAAGCAGGGCGTGCGCCGGCTGGCCCTGCGGCTGCGCAGCCTCGGTCTGCCCGCCCAGGTGGAAACGGTGGAGAACAAGAAGCGGGCCCTGGCGCTGCAGCTGATCCGGGAGGCCTTCGACCGAAACCGCGACGGCTCCCTGGACGCGGGCGAGAAAGCCTCGGCCCGGCTGATCGTCTACGGGCAGAGCTTCGGAGGGGCGGCGGTCGTCAAGCTGGCGCGCCAGCTGCACGCGCTGAACGTCCCCGTCCAGCTGACGGTGCAGATCGACAGCATCGGGCGCGGCGACGGGCGCATCCCCCCCAACGTCGCCCGCGCGCTCAACCTCTACCAGCGCGACGGCTGGATCATACAGGGGCAGGCCAACGTGCGGGCCGAGGACCCCGGCCGGACCGAGGTCGAGAACCGCCGCTTCCGCTACCGCGGCAAGAAAATCGACACCGCCGGCGTTCGTTTCGACAAGAAGCTGTTCCGCGTGGCCCACACCAAAATGGGTCTGGACCCCAACGTCTGGCGGCAGGTCGAGTCGGCGATCCTGGAGACGGTACGAGGCGGGGCCGGAACCCACGAATCTCGTTGAATCCGATTCGATTTTCGAGCATATTTCTACTGTTCGGAGAACCGCGAACGACACCGAACGACCGAGAGCCCAACCGTAAGATCCCGGGGGCGTTCCCCGGCCGTCCCAAAGGCAAGCTGGCGAGTCTCCCGTTCGCTTCCGGCATGCAGCCGGATCGGAAGGAGCCATGCACATCAAGAACTTCTCCACCGTGCGAATCCTCGCGGCGGTGCTGGGGGCCGTGTCTGTGGCGGCGCTGGGGGCAGCCAATCTCGGCAGGGAAAAGGGACAGGTCCGCTCCATGCTCGACAACGTGCTCAAGACCGTCCAGGCCAATTTCTACGATCCCGCACTGCGGGGGCTGGACTGGAAAGCCCTGACCGCCCAGACGGAGGGGCGCATCGAGGCTGCCGGGTCCCTGGGTGACATGTTCGCGGCCGTCTACTGGCAGGTCGACCAGTTGCAGGACTCGCACACCAAGTTCGTGCCCCCGCCGAGAGTGACCAAGTTCCTCTTCGGCTTCGAGGTCAAGGCTTTCGGGGACGAGGTGCGGGTGTACGAACTGGACGAGAAAGGCGCCGCCGCCGCCGCCGGGCTGCGTAAAGGCGACCGCATTCTGACGTACAACGGCTTTACGGCCGAGCGGGCCAGCCTGGACCTGATGTTGATCTACTTCCGTCTGCTCAAGCCCGTGGCGGCCGTCGAGATCGAGTACGTCCGCGGCAACGAGGCCCCCCGCAAGGTCCTCGTCGAGGGCCGCCGGAAGGACGGCTTGAAGGTGGTCGACCTCACCGGACTGGACACCATCTACCGCCTGATCCGCGAGGCCGAGAACGAGAAAGAGATCTTTCGGTACGACTCGTACGAGGAGGGGCGCGTCGGCTACCTGCAGATCCCCAGCTTCACGGTCGACCGGGTCTTCATCAACCGCCTGATCGACAGAATCGAGGGCTCCCGGGTGGTGATCCTCGACCTGCGGGGCAATCTCGGCGGCTCCGTGGAGTCGCTGGAACACATGCTCGGTTTCTTCGAGGGCCAGCCGGTGGAAGTGGCCCAGATGCTGGAGCGCAAGAAGACCAAGGCGATCAAGGCCAGGGCCTCGCGCAAGGCTCTGGAAGTGCCGCTCGTCATCCTGGTCGACAGCCAGACGGCCAGCGCAGCCGAGGTCATGGCGCACCACTTCCAGCGCACCGGCCGGGCCGTGGTGATCGGCGACCGGACCTCGGGGCAGGTGAGCGTCTCCCGGGTGTTCCCACTGCGCCTGGGGACCGACGTGGTCATTGCATACGCCGCCCAGGTCACGGTGGCACGCCTCGAGTTTCCCGGCGGAGAGTCGCTGGAGGGCCGCGGCGTCACCCCCGACCAACCCTGTCTTCCCAGCGCCGCCGACCTGGCGGAGGACGCCGACCCCTGCCTGCAGCAGGCACGTGAGCTGGCACGGCAGAAAGTGGCTGGCGTGACCGGCTGATCGAGCGGGCGGCGGGTTGGATTGCAGACCCGCCGCCCCCCGCCCTCCGAACTTTTCCGCGCCCGCCGTCGTCTAAGACCGGTGAGGGAAAGTACCCATGCGAGCCACAGCCGTCCTGCTGGCGATTTCGATTCTGGCCGCGGCGGGCGTGCGGGCGGGTTCCGACGCTCCGCTCGAGGAGGACCCGCTGGCGCTCAACCCGGAGATGATCGCCTTCCTGGACGAGAACTTTCCCCGCACGCTGTCCCCCTTCGACCGAATGCGCCGTTTGGTCACGCTGGTCTTCAACGACAACGTGCTCGGCTTCACCTACGGCGCCGAGACGCGCACCGCCATCGGCACCTTCGAAGGCCGCACCGGCAACTGCCTCTCCTTCACCAGCATGTTCATCGCCATGGCGCGGCACCTGGGCCTGAATGCCCGCTTCCGGGAAGCGGAAACGGTGCCGATCTGGAATCAGCGCGGTCAGGTCTTCACCGTCAGCCAGCACATCAACGTGGCCGTGGACATGGGTTCGCGCTGGTTCCTGGTGGACCTGTACCCCGAGGTGGGGGAAATGGAGATCGGGGGGCAGGTGGTGTCCGACGAGCGGGGACTGGCCCACTTCTACAACAACCGCGCCGTCGACCGGCTCAGCGAAGGCCACGTCGAGCAGGCCGCCGCCTACCTGCGCCGCGCCCTGGAGCTGGACGCGGAAGCCCCCTTCCTCTGGACCAACATGGGAGTGGTGCTCAACCGGCGGGGAGATCCGGAGGGGGCCGAGGCCGCCTACCGCCAGGCCCTGAAACTGGCGCGCGCCCATCTGCCTGCCGTCAGCAACCTGGCGACGTTGTACGCCCAGCAGGGGAAGCTGGACCTGGCCCGCCGCTACCGCTCCAAGGCGGCCAAGTTCCGCAACCGGAATCCCTACTACCACTACCACCTCGGCAATCAGGCGCAGGCGTCGGGCGAGATCGGGGAGGCTCTGCGCCACTTCCGCAAGGCAGTCAAGCTGAAGCGCGAGGAGCACCGCTTCCACTTCGCGCTGGCCCGCGTCCACACCCGGCTGGGCAAGACGGACCAGGCGCTCGAGCACCTGGAAGCGGCCGGCCGTTACGCCCCGGACGAGTCGGGGCGTCTGCGCTACCACCAGAAGCAGCGGCTGCTGCTGGCCGAGAGGGACCGGCGGACCGTGGCGGGTCGGCTGCCCTGATTGGCCTCAGTGGCGGAATCACGGGCAGGATGCCCGCGCCACTCCGGACGAGTCGGGGCGTCTGCGCTACCACCAGAAGCAGCGGACCGTGGCGGGTCGGCTGCCCTGATTGGCCTCAGTGGCGGAATCACGGGCAGGATGCCCGCGCCACTCCGGACCCCATTGACGAAAGCGGAGTGCCGCCCCCATAATCCCAGCCACGGGTTTCCCCGGCGGGAGCAATTCTCGACAACCGACAAGCGAGAAGGGCGGCGCATCGTGAGTAGCGGGTACCTCTACCAGGCGTTTCACACGGGCTGGAACATCCTCCTGTATACCCTCAGCGGGGGCCGCTATCTGCATCTGGAAGGCCGGATGCGCGGCGACCGCTACCGCAACTGGTCGCTGCTGTTTCCGCACCGGCCGCAGCCCTATCTGCAGCCCTCCAGCGAGGAGGAGATCGTCCAGGCCGTGAAGTCCCACGACTCGATCCGCCTGGTGGGGGCGGGACACTCCTTCAATCCGGGGCTGGTCACCGAGCAGGCCACCATGTCGCTGGACCGCTACACCGGAATCCTCGAGCTCGACCGGGAGAAGCGGCAGGCGCGCGTGCGGGCCGGCACCCGCGTCCGCGACATCAGCCGGCTGCTGCTGAAGGAGGGTTTGGCCTTCGAAGCCCTTCCCTCGCACGACGCGCAAAGCATCGGCGGCATCCTCTCCACCGACGTGCACGGCACCGGCAAGAAACTGGGCTTCGTCAGCCAGCAGGTGGTGGGCCTGAAGATCGTCGACGGACGCGGCGAGGTGCACGAGTGCCGGCGCGGCGACGACCTCTTCCGCGCCGCCATCGGCGGGATCGGAGGGGTCGGCATCATCGTGGAGGTCACGCTGCAGTGCGTGGACGCCTTTCACATCCGGCAGGAAGTGGAGGTCCGCAAGCTCGACTACGTGCGCGCCCGCTTCCGCCAGCTGCTGGAGGAGAACGACCACTTCAGCCTCTACGTTTTCCCGTTCACCGAATGGGTGCAGGTGCACTACTGGAACCCCACCACCGCCCGCAAGTCGTTTTTGGGAGACTTCCGCGAGTACCTCAACCTGGTCAAGCAGGCGCTGGGGATGTCCTGGTTCGGCGACCTGGTGGCCCACCTGGGATGGCTGCCCAAGCTGGCGACTCTGATGACCCGCCTGCAGAAGGGGAGCAACCTGGTTCTGCAGTCGCACAAGGGCTTCAACCGCACCCTCTACCCGATTCACGAGGAGCTGGAGTTCGCCGTCCCGGTGGAGAAGACCTGGGAGGTGACCGACCGCTGCCTCGAGATCTACCAGCAGATGTACCCCCTCCCCATGATGCTGATCGAACTGCGCTTCACGCCCGCCGGCCACGACATCCTGCTCTCGCCGGGAGCGGAGGAGGCCTCGGTCTACGTCAACCTGGTGGTGGTCCAGTCGCGCGGCTACGAGCGCTACTACGCGCGGGTGGAACACTACCTGCGCTCGATCGGGGCCCGGCCCCACCTGGGGAAATGGTGCGACGGCTACTCGGCGCGCGACCTGCGCGACCTGCATGGCGAGCGCTTCGACACCTTTCAGGCCCTGCACCGGCGTCACGACCCGGCGGGCCGCTTCACCAACTCCTTCACCCGGCGGCTCTTTCACGACGGCGGCAAGAAGGCCGACCCGGCCGACCCCATCTTCCGGCCGCTCGAGATGCGCACGCTGACGGTCAAGAACCGCGTCTTCCGCTCCAGCATCGCGGGCCGTTTCGACAACTACGACGGGACCGGCAGCCCGGCTCGCCTGAACTTCGAAGAGCAGTTCGCCCGCGGCGGCGTGGGCGCCATCATCTCTTCCTTCACGCCGGTGAGCGCCGCCGGCAGCCACATGCCCAACTTCGCCACCATCTCGGACGACGACCGCATCCCCTTCTGGCGCGAGGTGGGCCGGCGCGCCCACAGCCACGACTGCAAGTTCATCCTGCAGCTCAACCACTGCGGCCGGCAGCGGGACGTGGCCAGCGTCCTGAACCGGCACCAGCCGTCGATCAGTTCCACCGACGAGCCGGACCCGCTCAACGGCTTCCCGACCCGCGCCATGACCACCGAGGAGATCAGCGAGGTGGTGTCGCAGTTCGCCGCCGGCGCCCGGCGGGCGCGTGAAGCCGGCCTGGACGGGGTCGAGATCCACGGCGCCAACGGCTACCTGGTCACCCAGTTCCTCAGCTCGGCCATCAACGACCGCACGGACGAGTACGGAGGCTCGACCGCCAACCGGGCCCGTTTCCTGACCGACGTCCTGCGTGCCATCCGCGCCGAAGTGGGCGACGACTGGCACATGCAGGTGAAGATCAACGCCGAGGACCAGGCCGACGCGGTCATCCCCTGGCTGGCGGGGGGCAACACCCTCGACGACGCGGTCGAGATCGCGAAGCTGGCCGTCCAGGCCGGGGCCGACGCCATCCACGTCTCCTCCGGAGCCTCCTTTCCCCACCCCAACAACCCCCCCGGCGACTTTCCCCTCGAGATCCTGAAGAACACCTACGACGTGCTGATCTCGGAGGGGAGCAAGACCTTCATGAACTACCTGCTGCTGCGCTACCGCCCGGGGCGCTGGATGTACCGCAAGCTCTGGAACCGCGCCCGCATCGTGGACTTCGAAGGGGCCAACGCGCCGCTGTCGGCCCGCATCAAGGCGGCCGTGGACGTGCCGGTGATCGTCACCGGGGGATTCCAGCGCGCCACTCTGATCCGCGAGGCGCTGCGGCAGAACCAGTGCGACGCGGTCTCGATCGCCCGGCCGCTGCTGGCCAACCCCGACCTGGTCCGGACCTTCGAGGAGGGGCGCGAACTGCCGGAGCGGCCCTGCACCTTCTGCAACAAGTGCCTGGCCCACATGATCGAGCACCCCATCGGCTGCTACGAGCTGGAGCGGTTCGACGGCGACCGCGAGCGGATGATCCAACACGTCATGTCGATCTTCCGCCCGCTTCCCTGGGCGTGAATCCGATCACGCCGCCCCGGCGTCCCAAGCGGGTATGAAAGCGCTCGCGAGTGTTGCCGTCGCCGTCGGCGTCGTGGGAGCCGTGTCCTACGCCGCCTACAAGTACAGCCGCGCCGGGTACGAATCGCCCAACTACCACGTGATCCGCAGCGAGGGGGCCTTCGAGATCCGCGACTACCCTCCGATGGTCGTGGCCTCCACGCCCATGGAGTGGAAAGAGGACGATGGCAGCTTCATGCGCCTGTTCCGATACATCGGGGGGGCCAACGAGTCCAGCCGGGAGATCGCCATGACGGTGCCGGTCTTCATGGGTGAGCAGGGGGACGAAAACCGGATGAGCTTCGTGGTCCCGCGAGAGGTTGCCGAGCAGGGCGCCCCCCGGGCCACCGACGAGAACGTGCGAATCGAGACCCTGCCGAGCGGCCGGTTCGCCACCTACCGTTTCAGCGGCTCCTTCGAAATCGAGAGGTTCGACGAGAGCAAGCAGAAGCTGCTCGAGTGGGTCCAGCAGCAAGGTCTCGAGACTGAGGGCAGCGTGCTGATCGCCAACTACGACCCTCCCTTCACACCCTCGTTTTTGCGCCGCAACGAGGCCCTGGTGCGGATCGACGACTCCCTTGACTGATCCGGGCGGCGATCCGATCGACGTCTACTCCCGCGTCGACTACCGGCGGATGGTGGCCTGGCCGGAGCGCATCCGGCGCGAGGCGCCGTTTCTGCGGAAGGTCCTTCGCCGCCTGCCCGACCCTTCGGTGCTCGATCTGGGGTGCGGGACGGGAGAACACACGCGTTTCTTGGCCGCCGAAGGACTGCGGGCGGTGGGGGTGGACCGGTCCGAAGCGATGCTGGAGAAGGCGCTCGAGCGGGAGCTGCCGGCCAACCTCGAGTTCGTGCGGGCCGACCTGCGGGAGCTGGGGGAGCGGCTGAAGGGCGAGTTCGGCGGCGCCATCTCGCTGGGCAACACGCTGGTTCACATCACGGAAGAAGCGGAGCTGCGGGGTTTCCTCGAGAGCCTGGCGGTGCTTCTGCTGCCCGGCGCGCCGTTCCTGTTCCAGATCCTGAACTACCGGCGGATCTTCGAGCAGGAGATCCGCTACCTGCCGCTCAATTTCCGCCCCGACGGGGACCGCGAAATCGTGTTCCTGCGGCTGATGGAGCACCTGCCGGGAGGCCGTGTCCGCTTCTGCCCGACCACGCTGCGTTACCACCCCGACGCCGACCCGCCCGTCGAACTGGTGCGCTCCAAGGCGGTCGAGCTGCGGGGCTGGCGGCGGGCCCAGCTGGAGCCGCTGCTGCGGGCCGCGGGATTCGAAGTGGAGGCGGAGTTCGGCGACATGCAGGGCGGCGCTTTCCAGGCGCACGAGTCCTCCGACCTCGTCCTGCTTTCGCGAAAGCGGTAGCGCCGCAAAACACCTCACCTGGCTCGGCGTCTTGCCCCAGCCCCACCTACCCAGGACCGGTCCATCACATGGACACGCTCCTGGTCAGGGATCGCCGGCGAAGTCGTGGGCCCCCTGGGCGTCGAAGGTCAGCGAGCTGTCGGACCAGAAGAAGCCGTCGCTCCAGAAGTAGCCCTCGGTCGCCAGGAAGGTGTCCGACCAGAGGAAGCCGTCGCTCCAGACGGTCGTGTCGCTCCAGAAGAAAGCGTCCGTCCAGAAGAAGGCGTCGGACCAGAGGAAGCCGTCGGCCCAAAAGACGCTCTCCGGCTCGAACAGGCCGTCGGTCCAGACGGTTCCGTCGGACCAGACCCAGCCCTCGCTCCAGGTCGTCCCGTCCCCCCACAATTGACCCAGCCGGCTGGAATCGACCAGGTCGCTGTAGACCACCTGGTCGCCGAAGGC
>JBFGHG010000002.1:0-21640 GCA_041578395.1 Acidobacteriota bacterium | reverse complement strand
TTCGACGGGGAGACACTGGTGGTGTTTTCGGTCCTACGCGAGCTTCGCCGTCCGAGCGGACACGATTTCAGAATCCTGGAGGGGCTCGACCTTCCCATTCAGGGCAGGCCGGATCAGTTCGTCGAGCCGGGCCGCCCCATCGGCTCCGTCGCCTCCAGTCCCCGGGACTTCGTGGACCTGCGGGCGAGACTGCTGGTTCGTGAGGGCGACCGGGTTCGTCTGGGAACTCCCCTGTTCCGCGACCGGGCCCACCCCGAGATCCTCTTCACCTCTCCCGGCAGCGGGGTCGTCGAGGCGGTCGTCCCAGGTCCCGGGCGGAGCTTTCAGAGCGTCATCGTCCAGCTGGACGGAGACGAAGAAGTCGAGTTCGCCCGCTTCTCCCGGGACGATCTGAGCCTCCTGCCCCGGGCGGCGATCCGCCGCCAGCTGCTCGACTCCGGATTGTGGACTTCCCTGCGGATGCGTCCCTTCGGCACGATTCCCAGACCCGACAGCGAGCCGGCCGCGATCTTCGTGCGCGCGATCGACACCAATCCCCTGGCCGCCGATCCGGCCGTCATCGTCTCGGGTGAACTGCCCGCCTTCGAGGACGGGCTTCGGATCGTCAGCCGTCTCACCTCGGGTCCCACCTACTTGTGCCAGCGCCCCAGCGTCGAGCTGGTTCACGTACGGCTCGAGAACGTCCGAGTGGCCCGTTTCGAGGGCCCGCATCCGGCCGGTCTGGTGGGTACGCACGTTCACCGGCTCCGCCGCGTGGGCGAAGGCCGCGTGGTTTGGTACCTGGACTGCCAGGACGCGATCGCGATCGGCAAACTGTTCCGCAGCGGGAGGCTCGACCCTGGCAGGGTCGTCGCCCTCGGCGGGCCTCTGGTGAGGCGTCCCCGGCTGCTGGCCACCCGGCTCGGCTGCAAGCTGGCGGACCTCACGCTCGGAGAACTCTCCGAGGGTCCCAGCCGGGTGATTTCCGGCTCGGTCCTCTCGGGGCGGGAAGGCGGCTTCCTGGGCCGCTACGATGCACAGGTCTCGGTGCTCCCCGAAGCGGGCGTTTCAGCGTCCGGCTCACGAGCCCCTCGAGGCTACTCCATCCATCGCCTGCTGCCCGCCCCCGGGGGCCGGGAGCGCTCCTTCGACACCGCCATGCACGGCCGCCCGTCGGCCCTGATCCCGGTCGGCTCGTTCGATCGTGTGATGCCGCTGGACGTTCCGGTGATCCCCCTGCTGCGGGCGCTGGCCGTTCACGACCTGGAAGGGGCCCGGGCCCTCGGGTGTCTGGAATTGGAGGAGGAAGACCTGGCACTCTGCACCTATCTCTGTCCGGGAAAACTGGACTACGGGGCGCTGTTGCGGTCCGTGCTGTCGCAACTGGCAAAGGAGTTCGACTCGTGACTCGTCCCCAGCCGGAAATGCGGCGCCTGGAGAGAAGAGGAGCCGACCCCAGGCCGTTGCTCGATCTCCCCGCCTACCGGGTCACCCAGGGGGCGCCCCACGTGCGCGACGGGATCGACCTGAATCGAATCCAGATCTGGATTCTCCTGGCCCTGAGCCCGAGCATCCTGATCGGGTTGTACAACACTGGTCTGCAGGCCAACCGGGCGATGAGCGAATCCGTTCCGGGCAGCGGGGGGTGGCGGGTGGAGCTGCTCGCCCGGCTGGGAATCGCCAACGGTTCGGCCTCCATCCTCGACTGTCTCAGCCACGGCATCCTCTACGGCTTTCCGGCGTTCGTGGTCAGTCTCACGCTGGCCTGGTTCTGGGCGATTCTCTTCGCCAAGCTGCGCGGCCGGCCGACCTCCAACGAGTTCGTGGTCACGGCGGCGATCTTCACGCTGCTGCTGCCGCCGCACGCCCCGCTGTGGCAGGTGGCCCTGGGCCTCTCCTTCGGGGTGGTGCTGGGGAAAGAAGTCTTCGGAGGAACGGGCAAGAACTTCCTCCACCCGGCGCTGGTCGGACTCGTGTTCCTGCACCTGGCCTACTCGGGCACGCTGCGTGACGAGTACCTCTGGAGGGGCCTCGAGGGCTACGCGGGGACGAACCTGTTCGGGGACATCCACACCGCCGGCGCCGCCATCTTTCAAGAGAGCGGCCTGACCTGGCGCGACTCCCTTCTCGGTTTCGTCCAGGGCCCGATGGGCAGCACTTCCGCCCTGGCGGCCGGACTCGGCGCACTCCTGCTGATTCGCCTGGGAATCGTCTCCTGGCGCACCATGGCGGGCGTCCTCGTGGGAGCCGCCGCCACCCTGCTGGCGCTTCGCTGGTGGGTGACCGACCCCGGACCCCTGCTGACGATTCCCCCCTACTGGCACCTGACGCTGGGCAGCCTGGGCTTCGGGATCGCCTTCCTGGCTGCGGATCCCGTCACCTCCGCCACGACGCAGCCGGGGCGGTGGGTGTACGGCATTCTCATCGGCTTCATGGTGGTGCTGATCCGCTCTCAGCACCCGCTGCACCCCGACGGGGTGGTGCTGGCGATCCTGCTGGGCAACGTATTCGCTCCGCTGATCGACAGCTTCTTCGTCTGGACCAGCATTCGAAGGAGGAAGCATGCCCTCGAAGCGTAAAGGGCTGCTGGAGGCTCTGCGCGAGATGCCCAACGACAGCTCGACCAAGACCCTGCTCGTCACGCTGGCGGTCACCTCGGTGTGCGCGCTGCTCGTTTCGACGGCCGCCGTACTCCTGCGGCCCGTGCAACTGGCGCACCAGGAGCGGGAGCGCGAAGAGCAGATCCTGGGGATTGCTTCGCGCCTGCCGGGCATCGAACAGCTGATGGGGACGATCGAGGCCCCCCGCCTCGAGTCCCGGCTGATCGAGTTGGAGACGGGCCGGGTGATCGAGTCGGGTTCGGCCGCCGACTACGATCTGCTGCTGGCGGCCAGCGATCCCCGGCAGAGCGTCGAGCTCCCCCCGGACGAGGACATCGCCGGGATCCAGCGGCGGGCTCTGTTCGCTCCCGTCCACCTTCTCATGCAGGAGGACGAAGTGAAGCTGCACATCCTGCCCGTGTATGGCAGCGGATACGCCTCGACGCTGCAGGGATACCTGGCCCTGGCGGAAGACGGCAACACCGTGGCCGCGTTGACCTTCTATCAGCACAAAGAGACGCCCGGAATCGGCACCCGGATCGACCGTCCGGAATGGCGCAGTCAATGGCAGGGCAAGAAAGTCCGTGACGAGGAGGGCCGGCTGCGCATCGACATCGCTGCGGGAACGGTGCCGGACTCCAGCCCGGAGGCCGCCTATCGGGTGGACGGAATCACCGGGGCGACGCGAACCACCCGGGGGGTCGCCAACCTGGTCCGTTTCTGGCTGGGCGACTACGGGTACGGCCCCTACCTCGCGCGAGTCCGTTCCGCGGCGGCCCCGGATGCAGGAGCGAGCCCATGAAGACCGAGAACAAGCGGGTGCTGTGGGAGCCGATCCTGGAGCAGAACCCGATCGCCACCTACATCCTGGGGATCTGTTCGGCCCTGGCCGTGACCACGGCACTGGACACGGCCCTGGTGATGGCGGCGGCCGTGACAGCGGTGCTGGCCTGCTCCAGCACCGCCATCAGCCTGATCCGGAACCACGTCTCGCGCAGTACGCGGATCATCGTCCAGATCACGATCATCGCCACGCTGGTGATTCTGGTCGATCAGGTCCTGCAGGCCTACCTGTACGCGATCAGCAAGCGGCTCTCGGTCTTCGTCGGCCTCATCGTGACCAACTGCATCGTGCTGGGCCGGGCCGAGAGCTTCGCGATGTGGCACCCGGTCGGGGTCAGCTTCCTGGACGGGGTCGGAAACGGTCTGGGGTACAGCTCGGTGCTGCTGCTGGTGGCCCTGGTACGCGAGACGCTCGGTTCCGGGACGCTGCTGGGACTGCCGCTGTTCGCGCCTGCGGAGCAGGGCGGCTGGTTCGTGCCCAACGCCTTTCTGCTGCTTCCGCCCAGCGCGTTCTTCCTGATCGGCATCCTCATCTGGGGGCTCCGGTCCTGGAAGCGCCGGCAGGTGGAGGAGGCCGAGTTCCGAATCGTCGGCGTCGAGGAAATGGGGTGGTCCTGATGGAGGCGCTCGGCAGCCTCTTCGTTCAATCCGCCTTCTCGGAGAACCTGGCCCTCTCGTTCTACCTGGGGATGTGCACGTTTCTGGCGGTGTCCCGCCGCTCGAAGATCGCCCTGGGCCTGGGGGTCGCGCTGATCTTCGTACAGACCGTGACGGTGGCGGTCAATTACTGCATTCACCGCTTCCTGCTCGAGCGGGGGGCGCTGGCCTGGGCGGGCCTGCCGGACGTCGACCTCGGGTTCCTGGGCCTGGTGGCCTACATCGGCTGTATCGCCGGTTTCGTTCAGATCCTGGAAATGACGCTCGATCGCTATTTCCCGGCCCTCTACCAGGCGCTGGGCGTCTTCCTGCCGCTGATCACCGTGAACTGCGCCATCCTGGGCGGGACCCTCTTCATGATCGAGCGCAATTACGGGTTCGCGGAAACCGTGGTCTACGGCTTCGGCAGCGGATTCGGGTGGGCCCTGGCCCTTCTGGCGCTGGCCGCCATTCGCGAGCGCCTCCACTACAGCGATCCCCCGGAGGGATTGCGGGGCCTGGGCATCACGTTCATCACCGTGGGGTTGATCGCCATGGGGTTCATGGCTTTTTCGGGTATTCGTTTCTGACGGGACGGGCCGATGTTGGAAGTCGCGCTCTCGATACTGGTGCTGACCGGGATTCTGCTCGCGCTGACGTCGCTGATTCTGGTGGTGCGCGCCTGGATGGTCGGCACCGGCCGGGTCCAGGTCGAGATCAATCAGTCGAAGGTCGTGTCGGCCCTCACCGGCACCTCCCTGCTCGAGTCCCTGGTGCTGGCGGGGGTTGCGGTCCCGGCGGTGTGCGGGGGCCGGGGCACCTGCGGTCAATGCCGGGTCAGCGTCCTCGAGGGAGGCGGGCCGGTTCGCCCGTCGGAACAAGCCCTGCTGCCGCGAGCCGAGTTGCGCGACGGGGTGAGACTGGCCTGCCAGGTCACCGTCCGCCGAGACCTGCGTCTGCGCATCCCCGAAGACCTCCTGGGGGTCCGGACCTGGCACTGCCGGGTCCGTTCCAGCCGTTGCGTCACACCCTTCGTCAAGGAGCTGATCCTGGAGCTGCCCCCCGGCGAGCCGATGAATTTCAGGGCGGGAGGATACGTCCTGGTCGAGTGCCCCCCCTACCGGACGGTCTTCCGGGAGCTCGACATCGCCACGGAGTTCCGTGAGGAATGGGACCGCCTCAATCTCTGGCGGCACCAGTCCGGGTGCGGCGAACCGGTGCAGCGCGCGTACTCCCTGGCCAACTACCCGGGAGAGGCGGGCATCGTCATGCTCAACGTGCGGATCGCCACGCCACCCCCGGGGTCCGGCCCCGAGGTGCCGGCCGGGGTGGTGTCCTCGTATCTCTTCAGCCGCGGGGAGGGGGACGAGGTGACCGTGCTGGGGCCCTACGGCACCTTTCTGGCCCGCGACACGGGCAAGGAAATGGTTTTCCTGGGAGGGGGAGCCGGGATGGCGCCGATGCGCTCCCATATTCTCGATCAGCTCGAACGCCTGAAAACCCGGCGGCGGATCGTCTTCTGGTACGGAGCCCGCAACCGGAGCGAGCTTTTCTACGTCGATCTCTTCGACCGTCTGGCGGCCCAACACCAGAACTTCAGCTGGCACACGGTGCTGTCCGAACCCCAGCCCGGCGACCACTGGACGGGGCTGACGGGCTTCGTGCACGCTGCTGCGTACGACCGCTATCTGGCGGACCATCCGGAGCCGGAAAACTGCGAGTACTACGTGTGCGGGCCGCCCTTGATGAATGAAGCGGTGCTGCGCATGCTGGCCGATCTCGGGGTGGACCGGAGCGAGATCCTGCTGGACGATTTCGGAGCCTGACTCGATGTCGAATGTATTTTCCGCCCCCCGAGTATCGATGCTGGCGCTGTCGGCCCTGCTGGGACTCGTCCTCTGGTCCCGCGGGTCGCAGACGACGGCAGGGACTGCCGAACCCGGCCTTCCGGCGATGGACTTCGCGGGGCACACGATGGGCACGACTTTTTCGGTCCAGTGCGCGGCCCCGCCGGGCGGAATCACGGCGGGAGAGATTCGCAACACCGCCGCCGGCGTTCAGGCGCTTCTGGACGACCTGGACGGAAAGATGTCGACCTACCGGCCGGACTCCGAATTGATGCGACTGAACGCGGCGCCCGCCCGGCAGTGGCTGCCCGTCTCTCCCGATCTGTTCGAGGTCCTCGAGGCGGCGTCGCGCTGGGGCCGCGAATCGGGAGGAGCCTTCGACGTCTCGGCCGGCGCGCTGGTCAACCTGTGGGGATTCGGGCCGGCTTCGGCGCCTTTCGCGGAACCCCCGTCGGCCGCGATTCAGGAGGTGCTCCGGGACGTCGGTCTGGATCGGGTGGAGCTGGCGGCATCGCCCCCTTCGCTGCGCAAGACACGGCCCGCAGTGTTCCTCGACCTCTCGGGCATCGCCAAGGGCTACGCGGTTCAACGGGTGGCCGATCGGCTGGCCGCCCTCGGCCTGACCCGCTGCCTGGTCGAGATCGGGGGGGAACTGGCGGGAAGAGGCCGAAACCACCAGGGTGAAGTCTGGACCGTAGGGATCGAAGACCCGGCCGGAGGTCCTCCCCGACATCGGGTGGCCCTTTCGGGTGTGGGGGTGGCGACTTCGGGCAACTACCGCCTTTTCGCCAGCCGGGGCGGGCGGCGATGGGCTCACGTGATCGACCCTCGGGAAGGCCGTCCGGTGAACCACGATCTGGTTTCCGTGACCGTGATCCACTCCTCGGTGACGGCGGCCGATGCCTGGGCCACGGCGCTGCTGGTGCTGGGGCCCGAGCCGGGATTCGAGTTCGCGGAGAGGGCCGGGCTGGCAGCCCTGTTCCTGGAGGGGGAAGCGGATCGCCTCAGGGAGCGGGTGACTCCCGAATTCCGAGCCTATCTGGTGTGCGAAAAGGTGTGTCCCCATGATTGAATTCATCTGCAGCTTCTTCGCGATCGGGCTGGCGATCGCGGCAATGTCGATCGGCCGCCTGCTGGGGGGAAAGGGCATCTCCGCGTGCGCCCAGAAGCCGTGCCGGGATCTTTTCGCCGGACGTTGTTACGGCTGCCCGCTGGAGAGAGGACTCGACGATGACGAAATCGCTGAAGGCCGTGCAGTTCATGACTGAGCAGGTGATCGCCTTCCCGCCGGAGATGGACATCACCGATGCCATCTTCGAACTCGCCGAGTTGGAGGTTTCCGGGGCGCCGGTCGTCGACGGTCAGGGCCGGCTGGTCGGAATCCTGACCGAACGCGACTGTCTGGCTCCCTTTCTCCAGGCCAGTTATCACGGGCAGCCGGGCGGTCCCATCTCGGACTTCATGACGCGTGAAGTCCACACCATCGGGCCGGAGACGGAGGTTCTGGAGGTCGCCCGGCTCTTCGCCGAGACGAAGTTCCGGCGCTTCCCGGTCGTGGAAGGAAATCGCATGATCGGTCTGGTCAGCCGCCGGGATGCTTTGAGGGCTCTGCTCAGCATCTCGTACGATTCGAAGGCCACATAGCTGGGCGCCCGGTTCGGTGCAACGCCGTCCGAGGCGCCCGAGGGAGTGAGGCGTGAACGTGCAAAAACCCGAAGAACACTCATTCGAGAAGATCCTGGTGGGAGTCGACCTCTCCTCGGGGGATTCCCTCGTTTCCGAAGATCTGTCCCCTCCCACCCTGCAGGCAGTCACGCGGGCGACGCGTCTGGCACTGGCCCACCGGGCGGAGCTCCACTTCTTCTTCGCGCTGGACCTCGGGCCGCAGACCCAGCGGTTGATCGAGATGACCCGCGGCCTGTCGGACAACGTGCTGGATGCCAGCAGAACCACGCTGAAGGCGATCGAGGAGGAAGCCGCCCGACAAGGCATCCGCACGCGGAGCACGGTCGTCTTTGGAAAGAGCTGGCTGGAGCTGATCCGTCAGTCGCTTCGCGACGGCAGCGACCTCGTGGTGGTGGGAACCCGGCATCTGGGGCGGCTGCGCGGGGCCCTGGTGGGGAGCACCGGCATGCGCCTCCTGCGCAAATGCCCGTGTCCGGTCTGGATCACCCAGCCGGACAAAGACTCGCGCTTGGACCGGATCCTGGTTGCCACGGACTTCTCTCCGGCGTGCCGGCTCGCCCTGGACATGGCGGCTTCGATCGCCGTCCTGGACGAGACGAATCTCTATCTCCTCCACGTCCTGGATCTGCCCCGCGAGGCTCATTTCGGCGGCTTGCTCGAGCAACGGACGGAGTACCGAAGCAACCGCGACCAGCTCGAACGCGACGCCCGGGCCGAGTTGAACCGGCACTCGAGCCGGCTGGCGGACGAGCGGAAGCCTCCACCGCAGGTTCTCCTCCTGGACGGGAAGCCGGACCAGATCATCAGGGAGCAGGTCGACGAGCTGAGAATCGACCTCCTCGTCATGGGCACCATGGCGCGGACCGGGGTTCCCGGCCTGATCATGGGAAACACGGCCGAGCGGCTGCTGCCGGTGGTGGATTGTTCGATTCTGGCCGTCAAACCGCCCGGCTACGAGCCCCTGATCGAAGCGTAGGAGCCACTCGCGTTTCCGGCCGTCGCCCGGACGACCCGCTTTGGCTCGGCCCGGCCAGGTCAGCGGGGCGAGAGGAACCCTTCGATCAGAGGGGAGAGGTCGGTCAGCGCCAGTGTCCCCTCGGCCGGCCGGTCCGCCATCGGACCCCAGATCAATGTCGCCACGGGATTCTCCGTGTGCCCCGAGTGCGACATGTCTTCGATGTTCCCGTGGTCGGAGGTCACCACCAGCGAGGTTTGCCGGGGCAAGGCCTCGACCAGCTCTCCCAGGAACTCGTCCAGCGATTCCAGCAGGGCCACCGCCTCGGCCATCGTCCCGCGATGGCCCGTCAGGTCGGTGAGGAAATACTCGTACAGCACCAGGTGGTGATCCTCCGCCAGCGCGGCCAGGATCCCCGCGGCCTCCCCGGGTGTCCGCAGCGGCACCTCCCACCCCTGCTCGCGCGCCAGCCGGTTGGTGAAGTCATAGTGCAGCGAGCGGCCGGCCGCCAGGTCGGGCATGCGAAACAACGGCGTCCCGCTGGTTTCGCACATCACCGTGGTGGCGGACACCCAGCGGGGTCGGTTCGTGAAGAACTCGTCGCGGTAGGTGTTGGCGAAGGCCGTGCTCGCTCCGCGCTCCCGCAGCCGCTTGAACAGCGAGCGTTCCGCCAGCACCTTTTTCAGGCGGGGGCTGGGGAAGCCGCTCAGATGCCGTCCGATCATCCGAGGGGCGTTGACCCCCGTCAGCAGGGCGGTGTGATTGGTGGCGCTTTGCGGACGGCCCGCCACGCCCAGCTGCACGTCGGTCTGAACCGCGCGGCCGTCCCGAGGCAGCGGTCCCAGGCCGTCCCGGTAGATTTGCAGCACGCGGGGCTGGAAGGCGGCCAGCGGATTGACCGCCGGATTCCGGGGGCCGATTCCCAGACCGTCGATCAGGATCAGAATCGCGGATCGGCCGTTCGAAGAGTTGGTCACGGCCCGCCAGGATATAATACGAGGCTACCGAACTGACCCGGCCCGCCAAGCGGTTGGAGGGTTGGCCACGACTTCGAGGCCGGATTTCGGATGGCGCGTTTCACCGCGATTGCAGCTCTGATCTTCCTGGTGGGCACCATCATCGCCTTCACCGCACCGGGAAACCTCTTCGCCATCCTGCAGGGCATCGGCTTCGGCGGCCTGGTCGTCTCCTTCTTCTACTATGGATGGAAAGCACTGCGGTGGATCCGGCGGCGGCTGCTCTGGAAGGTGCGCAACCGGATCATCATCGCCTTCGCCTTCGTGGGCTTCATCCCGGCGCTCGTGCTGGCCCTGATCGTCTGGTTCTCGATGACCTTCGTCTTCCGGCAGCTCAGCGTGGTCTACGTGCAGGACAAGCTCGAGCAGCTGGAGCAGGAACTGCACGACATCGGAGAGAAGGTGGTGCTGCGCTATTACCAGTCGGAGGACCGGGGCGAGGTCCGCCTGCGCGAGATGCTGGTCCAGGAGCGCCAGGCGGTGCTCGACCTGCAGCCGCACCTCCGCAACACGCGCTTCCGCCTGCTGCGGCGGATCACCCGCCGCGACCAGAGCAGCTACGACCTGCTCTGGCAGGAGCCGCCCGCCCAAACCGACGCTGCGCCCGAGCTGCCCTACTGGGTTCAGAACGGCTTTCACGGCCTGGCCGCATCCGCGGGCCGGCCCTCGTTCCGCAGCGTGCTCCCGGTGCGCGGCCAGGGCCGGGACTACGTGATCGACCTGGACCTGCCGATGGACGAGTTCCTGCTGGGCCACATCGAAGAGCAGACCTCGATCGGGCTGAGCTTGATCGAGCTGGGCGGGGGCGGCCAACAGACGATGGAGAGCCAGGTCGCCGAGTTCTTCCAGGCCCGGAGCGAACTGACGGAAATCAAGTGGGCGCACGTGCTGCAGCCGGCCAACTGGGACAACCGGGTCAACGCCTCCACCGTGCCGCACGGCGCGCTGATCCGGCTGCACCTGGGTGAGTTCGTGCCGCGGTTCTTCTCCGAGGGGGCGGGACTGGGTCCGCTGCTGCCGCTGCTGGCGGGACTGGCGCTGATCTTCGTCGCCGTCGAGATCGGATCGCTGCTGATCGGCATCGCCATCGCCCGCAGCATCACCCGCTCGATCCACAACCTCTACGCCGGCACGCGCAACATCCAGGAGGGGAAGTTCGACTACCGCATCCCCGCGGGCGACCGCGATCAGCTGGAAGCCATGGCCAGCGCCTTCAACCAGATGTCCGAGAGCGTGGTGCAGCTGATGAGCCAGGTGTCGGACAAGGAGCGCCTCGAGAAGGAGATCGAGATCGCCCGCGAGGTGCAGACCCACCTCTTTCCCCGCGAACTGCCCAGCGTCTCCCGCATCCAGCTGGCCGGCACCTGCCTGCCCGCGCGCCGGGTCAGCGGCGACTACTACGACTTCATTCCCTGGAGCGAGGAGTTGCTGGACGTGATCGTAGCCGACATCAGCGGCAAGGGGATCTCGGCGGCGCTGCTGATGGCCAACCTGCAGTCCACCATCCGCACCCACGTCGCCTACCAGGCCGCCCGGCAGAACGGAGAGAGGCCCATGGCGGAGGTGGTGGCCGCCATCAACCGCCAGATGTACGTGCACACGGCGCCCGACAAGTTCGCCACCCTGGTGCTGGCGCGGCTGGACACGGCCGAGATGACGCTCACCTACTGCAACGCCGGCCACAACCCGCCCTATCTGATCTCGTCGCAGGGCGTGCGCCGGCTGACCCAGGGAGGCATGGTGGCCGGGCTCTTCGAGAGCCCGACCTACGAGGAGGAGACGCTCTCGCTGAAGCGGGGCGATCTGCTGGTGCTGTACACCGACGGCGTGGTGGAGGCGGAGAATCGCGAGGGGGAGCAGTTCGAAGAGGAGCGCCTGCAGGAACTGCTGCAGGGGAACTACTTCCTGACCGCCGACGACATTCGCGACCTGATCATCAGCGAGGTCACGAACTTCATGTCGGGGCAGGAGCAAAAGGACGACATCACGGTGGTGACGATGAAAGTCGGCTGATTCGTGAACGGGGATTACGGACTGAGCCGCTTCAGTCCCGGTCGGGTTGGAAGCGGAAGCCGTGGATGGCCATTTCGGCGTTGGAGGCGCGCCATTCGGAAGGGAACTCGTCCATGTAGAGGGTGAAGGCGCGGCTGGAGAGCGGCTCCAAAGGCTTCGTGTAGTGGGAGGTGGGGGAGATGGGGACGCGCACTTCGCCGTGCACCCGCTCGTCGAAATTGAAGAGGATCAGCTCCACCTCCACCAGGTCCAGCGACTTCTCCCCGCCGTTTTCGATCACTCCCGAGAAGATGACCATCCGGTTGCCGGAGAAGCTCTTGGCCATCTTGACCTGGGGCTGCTGCAGCGTGACGTACTTGGAGTACCAGGCCCAGTCCGAATCGCCCTCGCGGACGATCCCCTCCAGTTCGGACGGGTCCTTCCCGATATCGGGATTGGAAGAACAGGCCAGCCCCCCCGCCAGGAGCAGAGCGAGTAGAGCGAAGCATTTCAGGCGCAATTCCTCATTCACCATTCGTCATTCGTCGTCGACCTGAATCAACACGAAATGCGCCCGCCGGTTCAGCGCGTGGTCGCTCTCGGCCTCGCCTACCGCGAACGGGCGTTCCTCCCCCAGCGTCAGGGTCGTGATGCGCCGCGCGCTGACCCCGCGACGTGCCAGGTATTCGCGGACCGCCACCGCGCGGCGGTCCCCCAGCGCCAGGTTGTACTCTTCGGTGCCCCGCGAGTCGCAGTGCCCCTCGATCAGGATCTGCAGTTCGCGGTTGTCGGAGCGCTCCAGCCAGCGGATGTTGCCGTCCAGGATCAGGCGGGCCTCCTCGCTCAGCTCAGCGCTGTCGAAGTCGAAGAAGATCGGCTTGACGAAGGTGGCGAAACGCTCGGCCACCGGGATGCTCAAATCCTCCTGCAAGATGTCTCCGCCGCCCGCCCCTCCGGTGATCACCTCGATGGTGGCGGTCTGGTCGGCCACCCCTCCCGGGCCCACCGCCCGGACGTGATAACTGGTGGTCACTTCCGGAAAGAGCTTGATCCGGCCGGAGACCTCCACGGGCCCGATGTTCTGGTCGATGAGGACGCGGTCCGCATGCTGCGAGGTCCAGCTCATGAGCGCCGATTCTCCCGGGGCCACTTGCGAGGGTTCCAGGCGGACGTCCAGTACCGGTGCGGGAGCGGTGGGGTCGCTGATGACGGGCTCCAGCCGATCGTCGTCCGGCGCGGTGGTGGTGCTGGTCGTGGTGGTGGGTGGAGGCATCGGCGGACGCTTCGGCCGGCAGCCGGGAACCGCGGCCAGCAGAACGCTGCAGGCCAGAATCGAGATCGAGAGCTTGCTAGGGAGCATGTTCGCCACGGACCGGTCCAACCATCACCCGCCGGTAATGTACTGTATCGGGGTCCGGGCGGGCAACTCGGTTGCTCCGCCGGGGTATACAGAGGGCAGCCACATGGGGATCACCCGGATCGAAGGCATCGTCAAGGAATCGACTCCGGTGATCCTCGGGCGGGATGGGGACACGGCGATTCTCGGCGCCGTGTCCCTGCAGATTCTGGGGCTCGTCCTGAACCCCTTCAACCGCCGCCTTCAGCCCATGAATGCTGCTCGCGTGAGGCGCTAACGCAGCGGCCCCACCATCACCCGCGTGTAGTTCACGGGGTCCAGGTGCAGCCGCGCCACCCGTGCCACGTCCTCCACCGTCAGAGCGCGGATGATCTCCGGATAGCGGCGCGGGTAATCTTCGCCCAAACCGTACAGCTCGGTCTGGATCAGGAAGCGGGCCAGATCGGCGTTGGACTGGAAATCGAACACGAAGCTCCCGGTCAGGAAGTCCTGGGCCAGCGTCAGCTCCTCTTCCGAGATCCCCTCGCGCTGCAGCAGCTCGATTTCGTCGAGCAGTCCCTCCAGCGCCGCCGCCCGGTTTTCCGGACTGGTGCTGACGTAGGCCAGGAAGCGGCCCGGCCAGAGTCCGCTGGAACTGGTGATGTCCGAGAAGGTGGTGTAGGCCAGGCCCTGATCGTCACGCAGCCGGCGGGGGACCCGGCTGGTGAAGCCGGGACCGCTGCCCAACACGATGTCCAGCACCTGCAGGGCGTGAAAATCCGGGTGCGAGCGCGGGACTCCCAGGTGGCCGATCAGGATGTGCAGCTGCTCGCGGTCCAGGTGGAGGCGCCGTTGCCGCGGCGCGCTCTGCCGGGACAGCGGCGGGAGAGGGTCGCGCCGGTAGCCCGGGTTGTCCCAGTCGCCGAAGCGCTCCCGGACCGCCTCCACGACGGCGGCGCTGTCGACGTCGCCGGCTACCGCCAGCAGCGTGGACGAGGGGGCGTACTTTTCGCCGTGAAAATTGCGGACGTCGTCCCGGCGGATCTTGCGGACGCCGTGAATGGTGCCTGCGGGCGGGTGTTCCAGGGGGGTGCCTCGATAGACGACTCGGCTCAGGAGGTGGTCGGCGACCTGGTAGGGATCGTCGCGGGCGGCGCGCAGCTGGTTCAGCAGCCGTTCCCGCTCGCGCAGGAAGTGGCGCCGCGGGAAGACGGGGCGCCGGAGGGTCTCGGCCATCACCTCGAGGGCCAGCCGCCAGTGGCGGGCAGGCAGGTTGAACCCCAGCCCCGACAGCTCCCGGACGCTGTAGGTCCCCAGCACTCCTCCCGTTCCCTCCACCAGCTCGGCCAGTTCCTCAGCCGGGTAGGCTTCGGTCCCTTCGTCCAGCAGCCGCGCCGTCAGGTTGGCCAGACCCGGCCGCCCGGCCGGGTTCTGATCGGCTCCCGCCACCACGCAGGCCGTCAGCGAAAGCAGCGGCAAGCGGCGGTTCTCGGAGATCAGCAGGCGCAGGCCGTTGGGCAGCCGGTGGCGGAGGACCCGGTACGAAAGCGGCGTCATGGCGTCAGCGTCCCGATCACGGCCCGGGCCCGCTGGAAGTAGCGCCCGGCCAGCCGGCACACCTGGTCCGGTTGTACCTCCCGAATGCGCTCGCAGTAGTCGTTCCAGTACTCGAACCGATGCAGCGTCTCCATCAGGCCCAGCTGCACCGCCTGGTCCAGCGGGCTCTCGAAACTCGAGAGAAAGGCGAAGGTACACTGGTTCTTGGCTCTGCGCAGTTCCTCGTCCGGGGGAGGCTCCCGGCCCAAACGCTCCAGTTCTTCGAAGAGCACGTCCTCGACCCGGCGCGGCTCGACCCGGGGCAGCAGCTCCGCGCCCACCGACCAGAGATAGGGGTCGTAGGTGTCGGAGAAGTCGCAGCTGGCGTTGGAGACGACCGCCTCCTGCTGGAGCAGCCGCTGGTAGAGCCGCGAACGGCGGCCTTCGCCCAGGATCTTGTCAGCCACGTGCATGGCGTAGTGCTCCGCTTCCCGCACCGAGGGGGCCGGCAGGGCCACCAGCAGACGGGGAAGCCGGCCCCGGCGCCGCACCCGGAGCCTCAGGGTGCGCTCCCGCAGCGGTTCGGCGGGGAGGTCCAGGGAAGCGCGCCGGCCGGCCGGGATCCCGCCGAACAGGCCCTCGACCCGTTCCAGCACCCGAGCGGTGTCGAAGTCGCCGGCAATCACCAGCGTGGCGTTGGCGGGGCAGTAGAAGCGCCGGTAGTGGGCCTCCAGGCGCGCGGGCGTCAATCCGAGCAGGTCGCGGTAGCGCCCCAGGACCGGGAAGCCGTAGGGGTGGCGCGCGAAGGCCCGCCGCTCCACCGCCATCCGCAGGGCGCCCCAGGATTCGTCCATCTCCGTCTTCAGTTCCTCCCGCACCACCTTCCGTTCGAGTTCGAACTCTCGAGGGTCGAAGCGGGCGTTGTGCATGCGGTCCGACTCGATCTCGAGCGCGGGCCACCAGCGGTCGGAGGCGAAACAGAAGTAGTAGGCGGTGTAGTCGTTGGCGGTGAAGGCGTTGTTGGTCCCGCCGTAACGGGTGGTGACGGCGTCGATTTCGCCCTTGCCGAAGCGTGACGACCCCTTGAACATCATGTGCTCGAGCAGGTGGGAGAGGCCCGTTTGGCCGGCCGTTTCGTAGCGCGAGCCGACCCGGTACCAGACCATGGTGGCCACCAGCGGGACGGCGCGGTCCTCCAGCGTGAGGACGGTCAGGCCGTTGTCCAGCCGGTGACGGCGTACCTTTTCGATGACCGGCCGGGCCGGCGCGGACCGTGGATCGGAGTCTGCGGAGGTCACGGTCTGGACGGGTCTCGGCGGCTGCCGCCCGGCCCGCGACGGCCGGGGAATCTGCTAGAATTTCGAGGTCGTATGATTCGCCGTTTCATCTCCCCTACGCTTTTCCTGGCTCTGCTGCCGGCCTCTTTGACCGGGGCGCTGGCCCAGATCTCACCCCCTCAGTTTAGTAAGACTGCGCTGCTCAATGGAATGGAAGTTTTCTTCCTGCCCAACCCGGAGCCTCGCAGCCACTTCGTGCTGATGATCCAGAACGGGGCGGCTTTCGACCCCGCCGGCAAGTGGGGCCTCACCCGGCTGACGGTCCAGTCCATGCTCGAGAAGACCGAGCGCCGGACCGGGGATCAGCTGCGCGAAGACCTGGCGCTGCTGGGGGCCGAACTGGACGCCCGGGTGGAGTGGGACGCGATCTACTTCCAGGGGAGCGCGCCGCCCGAGCGCCTGGCGGACGCGCTCAACGTCCTGGCCGAAGTGATCGTCCGGCCCGCCTTCGACGAGGAGGTGTTCGAGAGCGTGCGGGCGGAGCAGCTGGAGGAGGTCCGCGCCGGCGCCGATGATCCGGGGGAGCGGACCGCGGAGGTGTTTCTGCGCGAGCTGTTCGGCCTCAACCCCTACGGGCATACCGTCAACGGGACGGTCCAGACCCTCCAGTCGCTGCTGCTCAACGACTTGAAAATCCAGTATCGAAAGCTGTTTCTGCCCAACCAGACGCAATTGGCGGTCTTCTATTCCGGCGACCACACGCCGTTGTTCTCGGGGATGGCGCGCAGTTGGGGGTCATGGGTGCGGGGCGAGGCGGCCCCGTTCACCTTCCGGCGGGCCCGGGCGCCCGACACGGCCCGGGCGCTGGTGCTGGACCAGCCCGGGGCCGGGCAGGGCCTGCTGCGGCTGGGCGCGCTCTCGGTTCCCCGCAGTGAACCGCAGTTCTACGACCTCAAGGTGCTGGAGCAGTACCTCACGCTCTCGCTGACGGACTGGGCCCGCGAGGTCACCTCCAAGGCGCAGATCCGCGCCGCCGTGCGGCTGGAGGCGGGGCGGATGCCCGGCTTTCTGCAGCTCACCGTCCAGGCGCCCGAGGGGGAGCTGGTGCAGTACGCCTTCCGCTTCCGCGACCTGCTGGAGCGCCTGCGCAACGGGGAGATCGACCCGGACCGGTTCAAAGAGGCCAAGGAGCTGGCCTTCCTGGAAATGCGGCGGCAGCTCGAAGATCCCCGCGGACTGGCGCGCCAGCTGCTGGAAGTGCACCTGCACGGCGTGGGTGTCAGCTTTCTGACCACCTACGGAATCCGTCTCCAGCGCGTCAAACCGAGCCGTTTTCAGGCCACTCTCACCGAGCTGCTGGCGCCTTCCAGCCTGCTGCTGGTGGCCGCCGGAGACGGCGCTTTCCTGAAGGCCCAACTAGAGGAGTGGGGGCGGGTCCGCGTCTTGAATTGACGGCGCCAGTGGCCTATACTGAAGGCCAGATCGTCGCTCTTGGAGTGGGTTCAGGCCCACTTTTTTAGTTTATAGAGACGGAAATGGACTTGGCCGGCCAGACGGAAGAGCTGATCAGGGGCGTGGTCGAGGCGGATGGATATGAACTGATGCACGTGGAGTTCCAGCCGGGTGGGTCGCGTTCGGTGCTGCGGATTTACATCGACAAGCCCGGTGGTGTCAACGTGGGCGACTGCCAGCGCGTCAGCCGCCAGGTGAGCGTGGTGCTGGACGTGGAGGACCTGATTCCGCACCACTACACGCTGGAGGTGTCGTCGCCGGGCGTCGAGCGGCCGCTGTTCAAGCCCCGCGACTACCGCCGCTTCGTGGGCGAGGAAGTCCGGGTGGTGACGCTGGAGAAGATTCAGGGCCGGCGGAAGTTCACCGGGATGCTGCGGGGCGCCAGCGAGAGCGCGCTCGAGATCGAGTGTGCCGGAGAGAGCTTCGAGATTCCGTTCGAGAAGGTCAAGAAGGGCAACCTGGTCTTCCATTTCTGATTCCGACGGACTGGGAGAGGTCGAAAAAGAACGATGGCGAACATGCTGAGCCAGACAATCGAGCAGATCAGCCGGGAGAAGGGAATCGACCCCGAGCTGATCCAGGAGGCGCTGGAAGACGCCATGGTGGCGGCCGCCCGCAAGTACTTCAAGACCGAGGAGGAACTGCAGGCCCGCTACGACCCCGAGACCGGTACCATCGATGTCTTCGCCGTCAAGGAAATCGTGGACGAGGTCGAGGAGGCGGAGCTCCAGATGTCGCTCGACGAGGCGCTCCAGATCGACGAGACCTTCGAAGTCGGGGACTACATCGAACTCCCCAAGCCGACGCTCGAGCTGGGCAGGATTGCCGCCCAGACGGCCAAGCAGGTGATCACCCAGAAGGTGCGCGAAGCGGAACGCGAGATCGTCTTCGAGGAATTTTCGGGCCAGATCGGCACCATCGTCAACGGGATCGTGCGCCGTTTCGAGGGGCGGGAGATGATCCTGGACATCGGGCGCACCGAGGCCATCCTCCCCTTCTCCGAGCAATGCCGCAACGAGGCGTACAAGCAGGGCGACCGGGTACGGGCGGTCATCATCAAGGTGCACCGCCTCTCCAAAGGCCCGCAGATCGTGGTCTCGCGCGCCGACCCCAGCCTGCTGATCCGTCTGCTGGAGATGGAGATCCCCGAGGTGTACGACGGGACCGTGGTGATCAAGAACGCCGTGCGCGAAGGGGGGGAGCGGGCCAAGGTGGCGGTGGCCAGCCGGGACGACTCGGTGGACCCCGTGGGTGCCTGCGTCGGGATGAAGGGAAGCCGGATCAACGCCGTCATCCGGGAGCTCCGCGGCGAAAAGGTGGACGTGATCCCTTACAGCGACGACATCATCGACTACACCATCAACGCCTTGAACCCTGCCCGCATCGCCAAGGTGCTCATCGGCAGCGCCCAGACCCGCACCCTGGAAGTGATCGTTCCGGAGGACCAGCTCTCGCTGGCCATCGGCAAGAAGGGGCAGAACGTCCGTCTGGCCTCCCGGCTGCTCGGCTGGGAGATCGACATCAAGAGCGAGCAGGAGAAGAAGCAGGAGATCCTCAGCCAGATGGAGACGCTCACCATCGCCCCCGAGGGACACGCCCTGAGCGAGATCGACGGGGTGGGCGAGAAGATGGTGGAGCGCCTCGAGGAGGCCGGCGTGGAGTCGGTCGGGGAACTGGCCGACAAGCCGATCGACGAACTGGTCGAGATCCCGGGGATCGGCGAGAAGACCGCACAGAAGCTGGTGACGGCCGCCCGCGATTTCATCGAGGCGCAGACGGAGACGGAATCGGTACTGGCCGAACCGGAACCGGTGCCCGACCTCGAGCAGGTCTTCCCTTCGGAGCCGGAGCCGGAACTGGAAGAGGAAGCCGAGGAAGAGACCCCGGGCGAAGAGGTGTCCGAGGCCGAGGAGAGCGAGCCTGCGGCCGCGCTCGAGGCGGACGAGACGGCCGAAGAAGAACCGGAAGAGACGCTGGAGGCCGAAGTGGAGCCGGTTGCGGCCGACGAGGCTTCCGGGGAAGAACCAGAGGCCGAAGAAAAACCGGAGACCGAGGAAGAGTCGGAGGCCAAGCAGGTAGGCGAATTCTGATTGCCTCCGTCCGGACGGCCCGGTGCCGGCGTACCGGGCGGGGGGCGAAGGCGAGCACGGAGACATGGAATTGACTGCGTCTGAAGTCGAAAGCGGCGAAGAGATCCAGGAAGAGTCGGGGGAAGAGTCTCAGGAAGAGACTCAGGAAGAGGCTCCGCTGGAAGACATCACGGTCCGGGACCTGGCTTCGGAGTTCAAGCTGAAGACCGCTCAGGTCATTGCCGAGCTGAAGAAGATCGGGGTCTGGGTTCCTTCGCCCGACACGTCCCTGGACCAGGACATCGGCGGCCGCATCCGGCGGCGTCTGCAGTTGATGCTCGAGCTCCAGCAGGAAGAGATCGCCAAGGCGGAGAAGGAAAAAGAGAAGAAGAAGCAGCAGAAGCAGAAGGCCGCCGTGGCCAAGCCGCGCAAGGCCGCCCGCAAGAGCATCCGCCAGCTGGGCAAGAGCCGGCCGGCGGCGCCCAAGCCCAAGAAGGTGGAGGTGGTGGAAGAAGAGCCGGTGGTGGAGTCTCCGCTGGCCAGCTCGATGAAGCCCCGTAAAGGGAAGGCGAGCTACCGCCGGATCGGCACCGCGCCGGAAGCCCCTCCGGAGCGGGTGGAGGTCTCCATCGACGACGAGCCGCTCATCGAGAGGGTGGAAGCCCAGGTGAGCGCCGAAGCCCTCGAGGCCATGCAGCCCGACGTGATGTCGGCCGAGATGACGCAGGCGATCGCCGAGGAACAGAAGACGGCGCCGGCCCGCGAGGTCCAAGCCGCTGCGCCCGCCGCACCCCCGGCCGCGCCACCGCAGGAGAAAGCAGAGCCCGCCTCCGGAACGGCGGCCGGAAAGCCGTCCCGCAAGCGGCCTGCGCTGGCGGGTCCGCCGCGCAAGCTCAAAATCATCAAGCGCCCCGAGCCGGTTCCGGAAGCGCCGGGCGTGGAAGAGGCGGCCGAGCTGGAGCAGCCCGCCGCCGCCGCGGCCGTCGAAGAGGCGCCGGCGGCCCAGGTCGAGGCGGCGGAAGCCGTTGCTGCCGAGCCGAAGGAGATCACCCTGCCCGAGACGATCACCGTCAAGGAGCTGAGCGAGAAGATCGGGGTGATGAGCAAGGACGTGCTGCGGGAACTGATGGGCCGCGGGATCATGGCGACCATCAACCAGACCCTCGACCAGACGGTGGCCGAGGAAGTCTGCCTGGCGTTCCAGGTGATTCCGCACTTCGTCTCCTTCGAAGAGGCGGTCATCGAGGAAGAGCGGGTCGAGGAGAAGCCGGAAGACCTGGTGACGCGCGGCCCGGTGGTGACCGTGATGGGGCACGTCGACCACGGAAAGACATCGCTGCTGGACGCCATCCGCGAGACCAACGTGGCCAGCGGAGAGGCGGGAGGCATCACCCAGCACATCGGGGCCTACCACGTGGACGTGAAGGGCCAGAAGATCGTCTTCGTCGACACGCCGGGCCACGAGGCCTTCACCATGATGCGCTCGCGCGGGGCCAGCGTCACGGACATCGTGGTCCTGGTGGTGGCGGCCGACGACGGGGTCATGCCGCAGACCAAGGAAGCCATCGACCACGCCCGGGCCGCCGACGTCCCGATCATCGTGGCCGTCAACAAGATCGACAAGCCGGGCGCGGACGCCCAGCGGGTCAAGAAGGAGTTGACCGAGTACGAGCTGGTTCCGTCGGACTGGGGCGGGGACACGGAAGTCGTGGAAGTGTCGGCCAAAGAGGGGACCAACCTGGAGCAGTTGCTCGAGATCATCCTGCTGGTGGCCGAACTGCTCGAACTGCAGGCCAACCCCCAGCGGGCGGCCTCCGGCACCGTCCTGGAAGCCAAGCTCGACAAGGGCCGCGGCGCGGTGGCCTCGGTGCTGGTGCAAAACGGCACCCTGGCGGTGGGGGATTCCTTCATCGCGGGGACCGCGTTCGGCAAGGTGCGGGCTCTGTTCGACGACCTGGGCCACCCGGTAAAAAAGGCGGGTCCCTCGAGCGCGGTCGAGATCCTGGGACTGCAGGGGCTGCCGCAGGCGGGCGACTCCTTCCAGGTGATCGAGGACGTGTCACGGGCGCGCCAGATCGTGGAGCATCGGCAGGACGCCGAGCGGGAGCAGGAGCGGGCGCGCTCTTCGAAGATCAGCCTGGACGAGCTGTACGCCCAGATGCAGGCCGGTGAAGTGAAGGAACTGCCCATCGTGCTCAAGGCGGACGCCCAGGGCTCGATAGAGGTGCTGCGCGACACTCTCGAGAAGCTGAGCACCGAAAAGGTCAAGATCAACATCATCCACCGGGGCGTGGGAGCCATTTCCGAAAGCGACGTGCTGCTGGCCTCCACCTCGGCGGCCATCGTGATCGGCTTC
>JBFGHG010000001.1:0-21833 GCA_041578395.1 Acidobacteriota bacterium | reverse complement strand
TGGAGCGGGCCGAGGTCGAGCTGGAGAAGGTCCGCCGCCAGCTGGAGAGCCAGGAGGAAGCGGGCCTGGCCGAACTGGAGGTCGAAAAACTGGCCCTGGAGAGGGCCAGGCTGGACCTGGGGCAGATGCTGGCCAACCTCGACAAAATGCAGATCTACGCCCAGACCCCGGGGATTCCCCTGTACGCGCTGGGCTCGGGACGGAAGATCCAGGTGGGGGACAACGTCTACAAGGGCTCGTCCGTATTGCGCATTCCCGACATGGAGCGGCTCAAGGTGAGCGTGTCGGTCTACGACCAGGAGTTCCCCGCTCTGCGGGTCGGCCAGCCAGCCCGCGTGGTCTTGGACGCCGTGCCGGAACGCGCCTTCGCCGCCGAGGTGATCCGGATTCCGGAGGCGGCCACCGTGCCGCGGGTGCGGTTCGGCACCCCGGCGGACACTCGCGTGTTCCAGGTCGACCTGCTGCTGCTGGAAACGGACCCGGAGATCATGAAGCCCGGCATGTCGGCCCGCGTGGAATTGCCCGTGGTCGCCGGGCGGGGATTGCTGGTCCCTCGCTCGCGGCTGTGGCTGGGGGACGACGGCGAGACCGTGGTGCGTCCGGCCGGCTCGGGTCGGCCGGTGCCCGTGCGGGTGCTGGACTGCAACCGCTACGAAGCGCTGGTGGAGGGTGAGCTGAACGCGGGGACGGAGCTGGAGGCGCCCTCCCGGGCGGCCGGCAGGGGACGCGACCAGCTGGTCTGGCACACGGTGACGCGGGAGGACTTGAGGTTCACCGTGACCGGCAACGGCACCCTGGAGGCGGCCCGCTCCGACGATATCGGCCCGCCGGTGGTCCCCAACGTGTGGAACTTCAAGATCAAGCGGATGGTGCCGGAAGGCACGCCCGTCAAAGCCGGGGACGTGGTCGCGCTGCTGGACGCGGTGGAGGTGCACAACACCCTGCGCGACGAACTGGCCGCGCTGGAGAAGGTCCGGCAGGAGGCGGAGAAGACGGAAGCCTCGCTGAAGCTGCAGGTGGGCACCCTGGAGCTGCAGCTGGAGGAAGCGCGGGTGGCGGCCGAGAAGGCCGAGAACAAGCTGGCCAAGGCGCAGCTGTTCGACTCTTTCCTGGAGATCGAGACGGCCCGCAACGAGGCCCGCTTCGCGCGCCGCAAGGTCGAACTGCTCGAAAAGAAACTCACGCTGACACGCGAGGGGGTGGCGCTGGAGCTGGCCGTGCTCGCCGACCGCCAGGCTCTCCACCAGCAGCTGGCCGACTCGGCCCGCGACACGCTCCCGAGGCTGGAGTTGCGCGCCCCGAGAGACGGCATCGTCATTTACGCCAAGAACTGGAACAACGAGAAGAAACAGGTGGGGGGAGACATCAACCTCTACGAGCGGCTGATCTTTCTGCCCGACCTGGAGAGCCTGCTGGTGGCCGGCCAGGTGAGCGAGCTGGACGCCGGCAAGCTTCGCCCGGGGCAGGAAGTGGAGATCAGCCTGGACGCGCTGCCCGAGGAAACCTTCGCCGGGCGCATCGTGGAGATCTCGCAGATCTTCACCCAGGCTTCTCCCGACCGGCCCCTGAAGGTGGCCGAGGTGGAGGTGGAGCTGGACGAGCTGGACACGGCCCGCATGCGCCCCGGCATGGTGGCGCGGTTGCGGGTGACGATCGACCATTTCGAGGACGCCTTGACGGTGCCTCTGCACATGCTGGAGATCGACGAGGGAAGAACCTTCGTGTGGCTGGAGCGTAACGGAGAGCCGGTCCGGACCGCCGTGAGGCTGGGCCGCGACAACGGCGTGCTGGCGCTGGTCGAGGAAGGCCTGCGCCAGGGCGACCGGATCCTGACGCACCCGCCGCGCGGCCAAACCGCCGAGTCGTCATGGCCTTGAAACTATCCCTGTCCACGCTGCTGCTCACGCTGCTGGTGGTGGGGTTCACGCAGACCGAGGGGCTTCGCGCCTGGCTGGTGGACCGGCTCTGGCCGGAGCTGGACGAGCCCGTTCCCACGCTGGTCCTGCGCGCCCGTCCCTACCGCGTGCAGGTGGCGGCCGAAGGCCGCCTGACGGGCCGCGTCACTACCCGGGTCTACACGCCCAAGGGGCGGACCAGCTTGAAGATCGCCTGGCTGGTGGAGGAGGGCAAGGTGGTCGCCCAGGGCGACCTGCTGGTCCGCTTCGACAACACCGACGCTCAGCTGGCGCTGGAGATGAACGAGGTGGAGGTCTCCAGCCTGGACTTCCAGCTCGAGAAGACCGACGCCGAACGCCGCGGGACCCTCACCGGCCTGGAGAAAGACCGGGCCTCGGCCGTGCTCGAGTACGACTACGCCCGCAACCAGATCCGCAAGGACGGGGAGATCTTCTCGCGCTGGGAGATCGAGGAGTCGGCCTCGAGCGCCGAGCTGGCGCGCTCGCGAATGGACCACGTCGGAGAGCAGGTGCAACTGCAGGAAACCCTCTCCGAGGCCCAGAAAGAGATCCTGGCCATCGAGCGGGGGACCAAGCAGGAGCAGGTCAACCTGGCACGCAGCACGCTCTCCTCGCTCGAGGTGTTGGCCCCCGTCGACGGGGTGGTGCTCTACAAGCGGGTCTGGCGGAAGCTGGAGGTGGGGGCCGAAGTCTGGCCCGAGCAGCCGCTGATGGAGATCGCCACCCAGAACCGCCTGCAGGGTGAACTGCACGTGGTGGAAACGGCCGTGGCCGGCGTGGCCGCCGGCAAGCCTGTGCGGGTGCGACTGCCGGCCATCCCGGGCCGCGTCTTCGAGGGGGAGGTCACCAGCGTGGCGCAGGTGGCCGACCAGATCGCGAAAGAGGATCCGCGGCGCTACTTCCTCTGCCAGGTGTCGATCGAGATCCCCGAGAAGGTCATGCCGCTGTTGAAGCCGGGGATGCGCATGGAAGGGGAGATCGTGGCTCACGAGTTCGAGAGGGCCGTGGTGGTCCCCCGCAGCGCCGTCTTCAAGGAAGAAGGCGGATTCCAGGTGTTCGTCGCCGCGGGACAGCAGTACCAGCCGCGAGGGGTGGAGATCCTGGCGGCCGACCATGGGTTCTACGTGATTTCGGGTGCGCGGGAAGGAGAAGAGATTTGCGCCAGACATCCCTTCGAAAAGGAAATGCTGCACCTGCCCGACTTCAGCGCGCCGGCCGGGCCGGCGGGAACGCGCTCGAGGATCGTCGTCTTCTGAGCCGGCCCCGGCTCCTCCGCATCCCGGCATGATCTTCGAACTGGTCAAGATCGCCGCCTCCAACCTGACGCGCCACAAGCTGCGCACGGCGCTGACCATGCTGGGCATGATTTTCGGGGTGGCGGCGGTGCTGGCCATGCTCTCGATCGGGGCGGGCGCCGAAGACGAAGCGCTGGCTCTGATCGAGCGCCTGGGACTGCGCAACATCGTGGTTCGCGCCAAACAGTTCGAACCGGACCAGCTGGCGGCCTTGCGCCAGGACTCTCCCGGCCTCTCCCGCCAGGACGTCTCCGCGCTGCGACGGGCTCTGCCGGAAGGCACCCTGGTGGTGGGCAAGAGGGTGCTGAGGGCTTCTCTGGTCGCCTCCCCCCACGGCCGCAGCGACTCGCGCGTGCTGGGGGTCGGCTCTCTCTATCACCGGGTGTCCAACCTGGAGATCGTCCAGGGCAGCTTCTTCCTGCCGGCCGACGAGGAGAACGCTCATCAGTACTGCGTGCTGGGGACCACCGCCAGCCGCAAGCTCTTCGGCCTCACCGACCCGCTGGGCCAGCCGGTCAAGATCGATCAGCACTGGTTCACCGTGGTGGGCCTGCTGGCCGACCAGGTGATCGAGGAAGGGGAGTTCGAAGGGGTGAAGATCGAGAACCCCAACAACGACATCTACGTACCGCTGGCCACCCTGCTGGCCAAGTACGACCGGGACCCGGTGGCCGACGAGCTGGACGAGATCGTGATCCAGCTGCCGGCGGGCGCGGACATCCCCGAACAGGCGGCGGCCGTCTCGGCGCTCATGGGGAGCATGCACCGGCAGATCGACGACTTCAGCCTGGTGGTGCCGCAGGAGCTGCTGCAGCAGAAGAGCCACACCCAGCGCATCTTCAACATCGTGATGGGCGCGATCGCCTCGATTTCGCTGCTGGTGGGCGGCATCGGGATCATGAACATCATGCTGGCCTCGGTGCTGGAGCGGACCAGCGAGATCGGCCTGCGCCGGGCCCTGGGCGCCCGCAAACGGGACATCAGCCGCCAGTTCATCCTGGAAGCCCTGGCGATCAGCATCAGCGGCGCCCTGCTGGGGATCGCGCTGGGCTTCGGCATCTCCCACCTGGTCGCCAGCTACTCCGGCTGGCCCACCATCATCCGGCCGTTCTCGATCCTGCTGGGGGTGGGGGTGTCGATGACGATCGGGCTGGTGTTCGGGATCTATCCGGCGCGGCAGGCGGCGGGGGTTTCGCCCATAGAGGCTTTGAGATACGAGTAGGCGCGGAGCGCTCTGAATCTCAAACTGTCAAATCTCAAATCTCAATTAAATTTCAATCTTCAATTTTCAATGTTCAAACGGCTTAAATCCGCCTATCCGATCACTTCGCGGAATACTCGTTCGAAGTTGCCGCCCAGAATCTTTTCGATGGTTGACGCTGAATGGCGTCGGCGCTCCAGGCCCTGCCTGACCGTTTCCATTCTTCTCGGGTGGTTCAGCTCCGTGAGGAAAAACGGCCAGCGGACCTGCGTGTTCGTGCCGGGTTTGAGGCGGTCGAGTTCGGCCTGGAGTTTCTGGCGCTCTGCTTCCGTGTCCGGGATGCGGCGGTGTTCCCGGTCGCTGCCGATTCCGACGTGGTCCACGCCGGCCACCTTCAGCGCATGGTCCACGTGGTCCAGGAAGGTTTCCAGGGTGTTGCGCTCGGCGGGGCCCAGGTAGGGGTTGATCTGGTAGATGCCGATCACGCCGCCGCGGTCGGCCATCGCCCGCAGCAGCTCGTCCGGCTTGTTGCGGGGGTGCTCGTAGACGGCGGCACAGCCGGCGTGGTTGATCGTCACCGGCGCGCGGGAGAAGAGAATGGCGTCCTGGCTGGTGCGTGCTCCGCAGTGAGAGACGTCGACGACCATCCCCAGTTGGTTCATCCGCTCCACCACTTGAACGCCCCAGTGCGAGAGGCCTCCGTCGACGCGCTCCAGGCAGCCGTTGCCCAGCAGGTTGCGGGTGTTGTAAGTGAGCTGGATCGAACGCACGCCCAGCTGGTGCAGCTGCACGAGCCTTTCGGCACGGTCCTGCAGGGGAGCCGCGTTCTGCAGGTAGTAGAGGATGCCCAGACGGCCCCGCTCCCGGGCGTCGAGCAGGTCGGCGGCGCGCGTCACCTTCCGCAGGTGCTCGGGATTCTCGCGCACGTGCTGGTCGAAGCGGACCACCTCCTCGAGGACGTCCTCCCACGCCTCGGGCCCCTGCAGTCCCGGGTTGCCCAGGGTGACCTGCACGGCGTTCACGCCGCTGGCCAGGACCTCCTCGATCAGCGACATCGGGTAGCCGCGCCGGATCTCTCCCATCCCATCGATCACGATCGGAGGCTGCTGGGCGCCCAGCCGGCGGCCGGCGCTGGAGAGCGCCGCCAATCCGGCGATTCCGGTCAGAAACGTCCTGCGTCTCACTCGAGCGAGACTACCACCGCCCCGGCCGGCTCTCAACAGCCGCTCACTGGGAGGCTTTGAGGTAGAAAGAGAGGCCGGTGTACAGCGCCGGGTAGAGGAGCGTCAGCTGCACCCAGAGAGCGTCGGCCGGGTGGGCCACCAGGAGCAGCGTCAGCGCCGCCAGCCACAGCAACGCGCCGGCCACGAACAGCCCCCGCCAGCGCCGGGCGTGGCTGGGGTAGACGAAGCGCAGCGGCAGGACGCTCGAGACGCTCAGCAGGAGGGTGAGGCCGGCCACCGCCGCCGGGTGCTCGTGCAGCCAGAGCACTACGTAGATGGCGAAGACGTTCCAGTAGGAGGGAAAGCCGACGAAGAACCCTTGCGCCTCCTCCTTGGCCGAGCGGTTGGAGAAGGCGAAGGCGCTGGCGATCAGGGGCAGGCTCACCCAGGCGGCTCGCGGCTCGGGGAGCCAGCCGGCATGCCCCAACATGAAGACGGGAATGAAGGTGTACACGAGGTAGTCGACGATGTCGTCCAGCTTGCGGCCGTCGATGGCCGGCAGTACGCGGGCCACCTGGTAGCGGCGAGCGAGGAAGCCGTCGCTGGAGTCGACCGCCAGCGCCAGCATCAGCCACAGGCAGGCCTGCCGGTACGACTCCTCCAGGACCGCGAAGACGGCCAGCGTCCCCCACAGCAGGCTGGAGGCGGTGAACAGGTGGACCAGCAGGGCGCGAAACACTGCCATCAGGCTTCCCCCTCCCCGGGGGAGGGCCTCGTCCAGGCCGAGACCAGCGCGATCGCCGCCAGACTCGCCAGCATCGCGAAGGTCCGGAAGGGAAAGAGGATTCCCATCTCGGGGTCCTGCCACGGATAGGGCAGCAGCGGCGGCAGGCCCAGCACCGGCTCGCCCCCGCCCGCGCGCAGGAGCAATCCGACCCCGGCCCCGGCCAGAGCGCCGGCCTGGGTGGTGCGGGAGTAGAAGAGGGCCATCACCAGTTGCGGCAGCAGGAGCACGTAGACGAGGTCGGAGCAGAGGAACCAGAGGGAGTAGACGCTCTGCACCTGCAGCGCCAGCAGGGCGGCCAGGGTTCCCGCCGCCAGGACCGCCAGCCTCGAGACCCGGGGCAGCGCCGGGTCGTCGCCGGCCAGGCCGCGAAACGGCCGGTAAACGTTCCAGGCGAACATCGAGGAGGCGGAGAGGATGGAGGAGTCGACCGACGACATCACGGCCGCCGCCACGGCCGCCAGCCCGATCACCGCCACCGGCGGCGGGGTCAGATAGCGCAGCGCGTAGGGGAGGGCCAGCGCCGGGTGGGGCGCCTCCAGTCCCAGCCCGGCCCAGTCGGCGCCCGCCGCCGCCAGGCCGATCCAGGCCGCGGGCAGAGCCATCAGCAGGCACCCGAATCCGGCCGCCACCGACAAGCGCACCGCCCGGCGCTCGTCCGGGCAGGCCAGCACCCGCTGGAAGTAGACCTGCCAGGGAATCCCGCCCAGGACGAGCAGCAGCGCGCTGTCGGCCCACAGCCACCCCCAGGGGCGTCCGCCCGACCAGCTCGAGGCGGACGGCCAGAGCGCCGCCGCCGCCCCGTGGCTCTCCCCGTAAGAGGCCAGCGCCACCTCCACCCCTCCGGCCCGATCCAGCACGAAGGGCAGCGCCACCAGCAGTCCCGCCAGGATGAACGCCAGCTGCAGCGCGTCGGTGTAGGCGACCGAGCGCAGCCCTCCCAGCATGGTGTAGCCCACGGCCACGGCGGCGGAAATCAGGATCGAAGCTCCGAAGTCGAAGCCCAGGATCACTCCGAAGGTGGTGCCCAGCGCCACCAGGATGGCCGCGCTCCAGAAGATCTCGCCCAGCAGGGCGGGCAGGTAGAGCAGGGCGGCCACGCGCGCTCCGTAACGCTGCTGGAAAGGGTCCAGCAGAGTGCGATAGCCGCTCCGGCGCATGGGAGCCGCGAAGATCAGACCCCCCAGGATCAGGCTCAGGGCGTATCCCCAGGGCGCCTGCGCCCAGACCAGGCCCCGGGCCGGGTCGTAGACGGCTTCGGCGGTGCCGTTGACGAAGCCGCCTCCCACCCAGGTCGCCACCATGGTGAGTACGCCGATCCAGAGTGGGAGCCGCCGGCCCGCCAGCAGGAACTCGTCCGCTCCGCCTCGCGTGGCCCTGCCCGCACGGGCGCCGATCAGGAAGAAGGTGGCGTAAAACAGGGCGACGATCGCGATCCCGGCCAGCTGAAAGCTCATGACGGCCCCGGCAGTATAGCGGCGGGGTACCACGTTTTTCGACTCGGCGAAATCGATAAAAAAAACGGCCGCGTTAGAATAAGGTCCGGGACGGGTCAGTAGGGACGAGTGTGAAGGAAGAAGAGAGAGTGGTGGAAGTGCAGCGCAAACGGATCTTTCCGTTGATGCTGGGGCTGATGATCCCCCCGGCGGCGGTCTGGATCCAGTTGCGTGCTTTCGAGGTGGGGCTCGGGTGGTACTTCCTGCCCCTGATCGCGCTCTACTTCCTGTCGGGCCTGTACATCCTGCACGAAGGGATCTTCGGCCGCGTCGGGCTGCGGATCGACCGCCACGGGCTCTGGCACTGGGCGGTCGGAACGATCTACTGGAAAGACGTGGAGTCCGTCTGCGTCCTGGACGGGTCGAACCGCGCGGGTCTCGGCTTCCGGCTGCGCCGCAGCCACGAGTCGATGCAAGACGCCGGCCGATGGGTCCGCCTCATGGCCAGGATCCGCGGCCGCGGTGACGCCGCGACCGTCTCCTGTTGGGAGCGTCAGATTTCCCCGGAAGACTTCCGCAAAGAAGTGGGCCGCCACGTAGAGGTCGGCTCGCCTCACTCGTAGGCCGGAATTCCGGTGATCGCCTGCCCCAAAATCAGCGTGTGGATGTCGTGGGTGCCTTCGTAGGTGTAGACCGACTCCAGGTTGGCCATGTGCCGGAAGACCGGGTAGTCGGCCAGGATGCCGTTGGCTCCCAGCATGTCGCGCGCCGTGCGGGCGATCTCGAGGGCGATCGAGACGTTGTTGCGTTTGCCCATCGAGACCTGCGCGAAGTTCAGCTTTCCCTCGTCCTTGAGCCGCCCCAGGCGCCAGGCCAGCAGCTGTCCCTTGGTGATCTCGGTCAGCATGTGGGCCAGCTTGGCCTGCACCAGCTGGTGCGAAGCGATCGGCTTGTCGGAGAACTGCTTGCGCTCCAGCGACCAGCGCAGGGCCGAGTCGTAGCTCGCCATGGCGCTTCCCACCGCCCCCCAGGCGATGCCGTAGCGGGCCTGGGTCAGGCACATCAGGGCGTTCTTGAGTCCCTCCGTGCCGGGCAGCAGGTGGCATTCGGGGATGCGGCAGTCGTCCAGGATCAGCTCCGAGGTGATGGAGGCGCGCAGCGAGTGCTTGTTGTGGTAGTCACGGGCCGAGAACCCCTCGGTCCCCTTCTCGACCAGGAACCCGCGGACCTTCTCGTCCTCGCATTTGGCCCACACCACCGCCACGTCGGCCACCGACCCGCTCGTGATCCAGGCTTTGGAGCCGTGCAGGATCCAGCTGTCTCCGTCCTTGCGGGCGCGGGTGCGCATGCCGGCCGGGTTTGACCCGGAGTCGGGCTCGGTCAGCCCGAAGCAGCCGATCGCTTCTCCCGACTGCAGCCGCGGCAGCCATTTCTCCTTCTGGGCGTCGCTGCCGAAGGCGTGGATGGGATACATCACCAGCGCGCCCTGTACCGAGACGAAGCTGCGCAGGCCGCTGTCGCCCCGCTCCAGCTCCTGCATGATCAGCCCGTAGGCGACGTTGTTCAGTCCGGCGCAGCCGTACCCCTCCAGGTTGGCCCCCAAGAAACCCAGTTCGCCCATCTGCGGGACGAGTTCGCCGGGAAAGGTCCCGGCCATGTAGTGGTCTTCGATGATGGGGATGACGTTGTCGTCGACGAAGGAGCGGACGGTGTCGCGGACCAGCTTCTCCTCGTCCGTCAACAACTCGTCCAGCCGCAGGAAATCCACGCCTTTGAATGCCATCGACGTACTATAGCAAATCTCCCGCCGCGCAAGGCTCCCAGGTTTGAAAACTGAAAATTGAGACATTGGAATTTGCTAGAAACTCGAGATTTGAGGTTTGAGGTTTTGAGCGTCGCGGCACTATAACTTCTCCATGATCCTCGGACTGAGCGGGAAGAACGCCTCCGGCAAGGGAGAAGTGGCCGAGTTCCTGGAGGGCAAGGGCTTCTACTACCACTCGCTCTCGGACGTGCTGCGCGAGGCCTTGACCCAACGGGGGGACGAGGTCACCCGGGACAACCTCGTCCGCATCGGGCGGGAGCTGCGCAAGGAGCACGGCGAGGGCTACCTGGCCGAGCAGGTGCTGGCGCGGGCCGAGGCGGACCGCAACTACGTGATCGACTCCTTCCGCCACCCGGCCGAGGTGGAGGTCTTCCGCCGGGCGCCCCGCTTCTACCTGATCTGGGTGGAGGCCGAGCCGGCCGTGCGTTTCGAGTGCATCCGCAGCCGGGGCCGCGAGTCGGACCCCGAGACGCTGGAGGACTTCCAGCTTTTGGAGGAAGCCGAAGCCGCCAGCGAAGAATCGCAGGGCCAGCAGTTGGACGCCTGCCGTGAACTGGCCGATTTCCGCGTGCCCAACGACGGCGAGCTGCCCGAGCTGCACCGCAAAGTCTCCGACGTGCTGGCGCGGCTCTCCATTCAGATGGAGCGCCCCAGCTGGGACGACTACTTCATGAGCCTGGCCAAGGTGGCCTCGCTCAGAAGCAACTGCATCAAGCGCAAGGTGGCCGCGGTGATCGTGCGCGACCGGCGGGTCATCACCACCGGATACAACGGCACGCCCCGCGGCACGCGCAACTGCTCCGAAGGAGGGTGCCCCCGCTGCAACAGCTGGGCCGAGAGCGGGACGCGGCTGGAGGAGTGCCTCTGTTCGCACGGCGAGGAGAACGCCATCACCCAGGCCGCCTTTCACGGAGTCAGCGTGCGGGACTCGACGCTGTACACCACCTTCGCCCCCTGCCTGATGTGCACCAAGATGATCATCAACGCGGGCATCCGGGAGGTGGTCTACAACCAGGACTATCCGCTCAACGCCGCCTCTCTGGCGCTGCTGGGCGAGGCCGGGGTGGCGCTGCGCCGCCACCGGGTCGATTGACGGCGCCGGCCGGCGCGCCCTTTTTTTCCGGAACTTTTCCCGGCAGGGGATTGTCAGTATTACTGTGGGGCTGTCGGGACAAGCCGCTAAACCGGGATCGTGGACGGGCGCATGAACTCTCTCCTGGGACTCTCCTCTCTCTTCTTCTTTTCGATGGCGTCGGCCGGCTTCATCCTCTGTCTGGTCCGCTATCCGCGAACCTCTCAGCAGTGGCTGTGGGGCATCCGCGCCAGCCACCTCTTCGGGTTCGTGGGCGTGGGACTGCTGCGTCTGGCGCGCGGCCATTTCACCGACAACGCCCTGCTGATCATCTCCTCCCTGGTCGTGTCGCTGGTCGCTTTCGAGGTCTCGCGGCGCTTCCTGCAGCAGGAATAATTCTCAACCGGCCAGGAAGTGGTCGATCGAGTCCCAGGCGAACCACTGCTCGGGGTGTGCCAGCACGGCGGCTTCCAGGCGCTCCACGCAGGCCTGCAGATCCGCGGCTGGGTCGCCCGTGGGCCGGATCGGCGCCTGGACCGTCAGCTGGTGCTTCCAGGTCTGCCGGGCCCGCCGGTGGGTGAAGTAGGGGATCAGCGGCACGCCGCACCGGGCGGCGATCTGCACGAAGTTGGCGGGGAATACGCAGGGCCGCCCCAGAAAGCTCACCCGGACCCCCTGGCTGACCCGAAAAGGGGGAATGTCCATGGCCATGGAGACGAAGCGCCCGCGCTCCAGCGCCGCGGCGGTCTCCATCACGGCCCGCGCCTTGCCTTCCGGATTGTCGGGCGCCCCGGCGAAGATCATGGGCTGGACGAACTTCTCCTGCATCCAACGCACCTTGCGCAGCGCGAAGGCGTGAAAGGCCGGCGGCAAGCTGTCGTCTTCCGGGTACTCGCGCGCCAGGTGGGTGACGGGGTACTTCAGGGCGCCCAGCGCTACCACCGCGGCGCAGACGGCGCCCAGGTGAGCGGTCACCAGCAGGGCGCCCTCGCCGCGCTCGACCTGATCGTCCAGGTGTTCGAGCCCCTCGAAGCGGAAATATCGCTCGATGTTGTCGCGGTTCCAGCGGGGGTAGAGGTAGGCGTCCAGGTCCTCGGCGGCCATCACGCGGTAGAACTCTGCAGCGATCTCCCGGGAGGAGCGGCCCTTCCGAACGGCGGCGGAAAGGTGCCGCTCGAGCCGGTCCTCCACCAGCTGCCGATGATCAGGAAAATTGCGCCCGATGGCGCCCCCGGCCAGGCGGGCGGCGGCGTATCCGAAGCGGGGGGGAAGCCGGGAGAGCAGCGGCAGGAGGCCCGAGAAGTACAGCCCGTCGGGCAAGCGCTTGAAGCGTTCCTCCACGCGGCGGAGTATAGCACGGGGTTTTTTTGCTACCCTCCGTGGCACGGGCACCTCGTGGCGCGGGCATCCTGCTGTGGCGCGGGCATCCTGCCCGCGATCTCCGGAGGTAGAATCGAACAACGATGCGGGACCGGGAGCGAATCGAGGCCGAAATCCAGGTGCTCCGACAGGCGGAAGGGTTCTTCTCCTCGACCGTCCTGTTCGGTCTGCTGCGGCTGGGCGTTCTGGACGCGCTGAAGGAAGGGCCGGTCTCCCCCGGGCAGCTGGCCCGGACGCTGGGCCTGGACGCGGGACGCCTCGGCCGGCTGCTCAACGCGGCCGTTCTGCTGCGGATCCTGGAAGGGGACGCCGGGACGCTCCGGCTGACCGCTCCCTTCGCGGAGGCGCTGGGGGGAGACCAGGACGATCTTCAGGCCTGGCTGCGCTTCCTGCACGAGGCGGCGCGCGGCATGCTGGAGATCAGCGACGCGGTGGAAAGCGGCCGGCCCGCCTGGGACGTCTTCGAGCGCCTCTATTCCGACCCGGCCGGGGCCCGCGACTTCAGTCTGGCCATGCACCACTACGCCTCGCTGCGGGGCGGCGAGCTGCCGGACTTCCTGGACGCCGGCGACGCCCGCACCCTGCTGGACGTGGGCAGCGGCCCGGGGACGTACTCCTTCCTGCTTGCCCACCGCTTCCCCCAACTGAAGGTCACGCTGCTGGACACGCCGCCCGTACTGGAAGTGGCCCGGGAGCTGGCCCGGAAGGAGGGTCTGGCCGACCGTGTCCGCTGCCTGCCCCTGGACGTCCTGCGCGAACCAATTCCCGGCCGCTACAGCCTGGTGCTGGTCTCCAACACCCTGCACCTGCTGGGGCCCGAGGCCAGCCTCGAGCTGCTGGCCGACCTGTATCCGGTGGTGGAACCCGGGGGATCGATCGTCGTGCAGGCGCAGTTCCTCGAGGACGGCCGGCGTCACCCCCGCTGGCCCGTGCTGCTGGACCTGATCCTGCTGTGCGGCAGCCGCCGGGGCGCCAATCACTCGTTCGAGGAAACGGAGCGGTGGCTGGCCGAAGCAGGGTTCACGGATCTCGAGCGCTGCTCGATGTCGTTGACCAACACCAACAGCTTCATCCGGGGAAGGCGGCCGGTATGACCGGGTTTGAGCCATGATCGTGCTCTACCGCGCGGCCGGCTGCCCGCGGGCGGACCGCGTCCAGGAACAGCTCGAAGATCTGGTGGTGGCCCACCGGGTGGTGGTGCTGCCGGAGATTGAAGGGCTGCCGGCCATCGAGGACGGCCGGCAGCGCGTCAGCGGACGCCAGCCGCTGGAGGAGTACCTCGGACGGCTGGAGAAGACGGTCGCCGACTGGAACCGCTTCCAGGGCGACGCCTGTTATCTGGACGACGACGGGGAAGTCTGCTGACTCATCCCCCGACCGTGAACGCCGCCCTCAGAACCAGCGTGTCCCAACGGAACACCAGTTCGCCGCCGTTGTCGCCGGTCGGCTCGATGGCGGCGGTGAAGCGTTCCACCTGGTCGCTGGACTGGGAGCGGGCCAGGGGAATCTCGGCGATGTCGGAGCTCCCGTCGTAGGCGGTCCCCCAGATGCCGGTCATGGAGTTGACCAGCAGCGTCCAGTCCGTGGCCGAGTTCTTGCGGGCGAACAGGGTGTATTCGCCCGCCGGCACGGCCGTGCCTCCGAAGTTCAGATCCTGGCTGGTGTTGAAGTGAGTGGCGCGGTCCATCCCCAGCCGCCAGACCTGGCCGGCGGCCAGCCGTGACAGCATGTCGCGCCCTTCCAGGACGGGACGGCCGTAGTCGATCGAAATCTCCGCTCCCCCGATCTCCGCTTCCGCCTGGCCGCGCCGTTCACCGGGCGCCGGGGCGGACTCCGTTGCCGGCGGTTCGTCGGTCTCTGCCTGCTCCGCCGCAGGTTGTTCCGTCTGGCCGCACGCCGCGATCAGGAGCGCCAGCCACGAGATCCATATCAGTTTTCGCATTGATGTTTTTCCTCCGCGGCGGATTCTATACCGTTTCGCCGGCCGAAGTGGCGCAGCGCTCGCCGTCTTGACAAAGCAGGACGTCTCGGCCCACAGTTTTGAACAAAAGCGAAGACGTCCTTTTCTCGCCCTCAGGAGGTGACGGGTGATGAGGTTTCCATTTCCGAATTGCGCTCCGCTCTTGCTCGCTTCAATTCTGCTCGCGATCCAGACGCTGGCCCCCGCCGCCGCTGACGGTCCGGCCCCGGCGGGAGGCGGGCCCCCCATCGGCTTTTACATCGCCCAGTTCGGCCACGGGGTGGCCGGCGACCTGCTGTTGACCACCGAAGTGAACGTCGTCAACCTCGAGGAAACCCGTTCCCAGTACCGGATCCGGACCTACGACTCCAACGGCAACCCCCTGGCCATGCTGCGCCAGGACGCGGCGGGAGGTTCGCAGGCGGTGCAGGACCTGGCGGGGCAGGTCGACGGGCGCGGGACGGTCCGCGCCGCGAGCTTCGCCCCGGCGGGACAACTGCGGACGGGCTGGGGATTGCTGACGACCGACGACGCGATCGGCGTGGAGGTGATATTCAACATCTTCGCCGCTGCCACCGGCGAGCTGCTGACTTCCACCAACGTCAGAGTGGGGATCCTGCAGACGCAAGCGACGTTTCTCGGCTCGAACCAGGTGCGCCGCGGCGCCTCCGCGGCTGCAGCCCCTCAGGGCGCCGCCCGGCGCGTGCGATCCGGCGTGGCCCTGCTCAACCCGCTGGGGAACGACGCTCCCGCCCGGGTCGAGCTGACGGTTTTCGACAATGCCGGCCAGCAACTGGGCCAGAGTACGCTGCGCTTGAACCTGGGGCAGCGTGTCTCCATGTTCGTGGACGAGCTGGTCCCCGGTCTCCCCGACTTCGAGGGGACCGTCCGGCTGCGCTCCTTCGATCCCAACGACCCGGATCGGCCCATCCTGATCTCGGTGCTGCCGCTGCGGCAGGAAAACGTCGTCCTGACCACGCAGCTGGCTTTTCCCGGGGTCGTCTTTCCCGCGGGAGAGGGGCCGGCCGACCGCTTCTTCTTCTCCCCGCAGTTCGGCCACGGAACGCCCCCGGGCTCCAACCTGCTGCTCACCACCGAGGTGTACGTGCTCAACCTGGAGGCGGAGGAAGTCTCGGAGTTCCGGATCGATACCTTCGACCCGGAGGGCAATCCGCTGCGGGCGCTGCGCGGCGGGAGCGCTTCGAGCCCGCAGGCGGTCTCCGTGCTGACGGGAGAGATCCCGGCGGGCGGGGCGGTCCTGATCTCGAGCGCGAGCGACCCGGGCCAGGTCCCGCAGGGCTGGGCGGTGCTGCGGAGCAACGACTTCGTGGTCCTGGAGGTGGTCTTCAACATCTTCGACGCCACCACGGGCGAGCTGTTGACTTCCACCAACGTCGCCATCTTTCCGATCATCACGGCCGTCTCCTTCTTCGTCTTCAACGAGACCCGCGACGGCCCCCTCGGCCACACTCCCTCGGGGGTGGTGCGGCGGGTGCGCTCGGGTGTGGCGCTGGTGAACCCGATTTTCATCCCGGGCGTCACCGAAGGAACCCGGGCAGTGGCTAGCCTGTTCGCCCTGGACCGCAGCGGGGTGATCATCGGCGAGACCGAGGTGGTGCTGGACCCCGGCCAGCGCGTCTCCATGTTCGTCGACGAGTTCGTCGACGATCTGCCCGATGATTTCACCGGCACCCTCGAGCTGCGCTCCGACGACCCGCTGGATATCGAGAATTCCATCCCCATCGGCGTCCTGCCGCTGAGGCAGGAGAACGTGATCCTGACGACGCAGGCCCTGTTTCCGCCGCGGGTGCTGCGGGAGCGGCGCTAGAACAGCTCCAGCTGGCGGTCGTCACCGATCACCTTGGCGAAGTCCAGCCCCAGCAGCTCCAGGATGGGCTCGGCCACCGGGCGGATCTGGCGCTGCACGTAGTGCTCGGTGTCGATCGGGTGCTTCCGCTCCGCGGCCGGCTCGGGACCGGCGGCCGTCATCAGGTACGAGATTGAGCGCCCGGCGCGTCCCGAGAGTTTGCGGGCGGCGGCCACGTGGGGCGGCGTGGTGGCTGTGTACTGGTCGAGCTTCTTGCGCAGCGCCTTGCGGTAGACGAGCTTCTCCTCGTGGCGGCCGGTGCGCACTTCCCCGACGAGACGTTCCACGTATCCGGCCACGTCTTCGTCGGCGAACAGCCGCCGGTAGAGTTCGCGCTGTACCTCCTTGGCCAGCTCGGTCCAGTCGCTGCGGACCACCTCCATGCCGGTGAAGCGCAGCCGGGTCCCGTCTCCCTTGCGGACCAGCCCGGCGTACCGCTTGCGGGCGCCCCCCCGGCCGTGCCGGATGTGCGGAAAGTGCAGGCGCAGGTAGAGCCGCTCGAACTCCAGCTCCAGACGGCTCTGGACCCGCCACGTCCGGCGGACGTGCTCCGACAGGGCCCGGTTGAGCCGCTTCACCAGCCGCGCGCCCAGCAGGCCGGCCTGCTCCGGGTCTTCCTCCCCTGACAGCACGAACAAACTGTCGGTGTCCCCGTACAGGACCCGGTAGCCGTCGGCTTCGAGCCGCTGCTTGGTCCACAGCAGCAGCTCCTTGCCGAAGGTGGTGATGGCTCCCGCCAGGCGCGGCTGAAAGAAGCGGCAGGCGGGCGTTCCCAGCACGCCGTAAAAGGAGTTCATCAGGATCTTGATGGCGTGACTGGCCACGGCGTCGCCGGCGGCCCTGGCCTCCTCCCGGCGCGGGAACAGCTCGTCCAGCAGCGCCGGGAGGATTCCTTTCGCGCGCCGGAAGGCGGCGCCGTTGGGGGCCGTGATCAGGTCCTCTTCCCCGCTCGGCTGCTCGACCCAGCCCAGCGGGTCGATCTGAAAGGTGCGGATCACGCTGGGATAGAGGCTCTTGAAGTCGAAGACCAGGACGTTGCGGTACAACCCCGTCTCCGGTTCGAGCACGTGCCCCCCCGGATTGCCCGAGGCGGTGTCGCTGGACCCCACCGAAGGCGCCACCATCTGCAGCGGGTGCAGCCGGCTCAGGTAGAGGAAGTCGAAGGCGGCGATCGATCCGGAGACGCGTTCGATCGGCAGGCCGGTCAGCAGGCTGCGCTCCACCGCCAGCGGGACCAGCTGCAGCTTGTCCAGCACCTCGAGTGCCAGCCGGGCGTCGGTGAGGTTGTAGCGGACGAAGCGGTCGAGGTCGGTTTCGTAGGTGCGCAGGATCTCGTCGGCCCCGCCCGACTCGAGCAGCTTCCCCTCGCCCAGGACGCGGCGAGCCACCGCGTCCAGCGAGTAGTCCTCCATGCGCACGAACGACCCCCGCAGCAGGTGGATGCCGTCCACCACGACGCGGCCCGACACGCGCGCCTCGAGGGTGCTCCAGGGGAAGCGGGAGGGGCGCAGGCGCAGCTTGCCCGCCTGCCGGCCCAGCTCGAGCGGGACCGACCGCGCCGAGGCGATCCTGGCCAGCGCCTCCAGGTCGAAATCCACCACGTTCCATCCGGTGATCAGGTCGGGGTCCAGGCGGCGCACCTCCTCGGCGAAGGCGGCCAGCACTTCCCGCTGGGTGCGGAAGCTGCGGACCAAGTCGGGGACCGGCCGTCCCTGCGGGTCGACCAGCAACACCCGGGACGAGGCGCAGCCGTACAGAGCCACCGACAGCAGCCGGCTGGCCTTGGGGTCGGTCTCGATGTCGATCGCCAGGGTCTTCAAGGCCGGCTTCCAGCGGCACGGCGAGCAGCGGGGGTTGTGGTAGACCCGCCCGAGCCGCTCCTCGGGCCGCCACTCTCCCTCGATCTCGAGCGAGCCCCGAATGCCCCGGTCGATCAGGTAGCGCATGGCGAAGCGGACGTCCGCCTCGTGGCAGGCGATCCCCTCCCGCTGCAGCCGCGTGCGCAGGAAGGGCGTGTCGGAGGGCTTGCCGACTTCGACACGCACCACCGGACGCCCCCGCAGGGTCCGCCGTCGTGAGGGTTTCTGCTGCCGCGCCCCCAGCTCGAGCGCCCGCCCGGCGTCCGCCTCGTCGATGAAGAAGTGGGGCGCCAGCCGGTCGTCACGCACCAGGAAGCTCTCTCCCGTCTCGAGCGTGCCGTACAGGTGGATCAACGGTCGTCCGCTCGCCATCCGGTAGGTCGGTTGCAGGATGAAACCCCGGACACCCATGTTCAGTAATCGTAATCGAACCCGCCGAGGCGTATCATTTCGCCCATGAAGCTGGTCTCTATACTGCTGCTGTTCACCCTCGCCGCCTGCCAGACCCCGCCGCCCCCAATCCTGACCACTGCACCCTACCCGCCCGACTCGGGCAACCTCACCATCCGCTGCGGCCTGCTGATCGACGCCATCTCCGACACCCCCACGGCCGACGTCACCATCCATATCCGGGAAGGCCGTTTCGAAACCATCGGCCCGGACCTCGACCTCTCCCCCGCCACCCCGCTGCTCGACCTCTCCGAGCTGACCTGCCTCCCCGGCCTGATCGACATGCACACCCACCTCACCGACCGCCCCGGAGACACCGCCGACCTGCGGGTCTTTTTCGACCGCAGCGAGCGGGAGCAGCTCGAGATCAGCCGCCGCAGCGCCGAACTCACCCTCCGGGCCGGCTTCACCACGGTCCGCAACGTGGGCGGCTACATCGGGTCCTCCGATCTGCAGCTGCGCGACGCGATCGACGGCGGCGAAATCGCGGGTCCGCGGATGCAGGCGGTCGGCTTCTACCTGACGATCCCCGGCGGCGGCGGAGACCTGCTGATCCCCGGGGTCCCCGAGCAGGAGATCCCGGAGCGGGTGCGGATGGGGGTGGCGCGGGGTCCGGACGCCTTTCGGGCGCGGGCCGAGGCGGCGGTGGCTGCCGGAGCGGACGTCCTCAAGGTGATCGCCTCGGGAGCCGTGCTCGCCTACGGCGGAGTCCCGGGCGAGCCCGAGATGACGCCCGAGGAGATCGAAGCGGTGGTCGCGGTCGCCCGCACGGCGGGGCTGAAGGTCGCCGCCCACGCCCACGGCGCCCGCTCGATCAAGGAATCGATCCGGGCGGGCGCGGACACCATCGAGCACGCCTCGCTGATCGACGAGGAGGGGATCGCGCTGGCCCGCGAGCGGGGCGTGGCCCTCTCGATGGACGTCTACAACGGCGACTACATCGCCACCGAGGGCCGGCGGCAGGGCTGGCCGGAAGAGTTCCTGGTCAAGAACGACGAGACCACCGAGACGCAGCGCGAGAGCTTCCGCCGGGCGCTGGCCGCGGGGGTCGACATCGTCTACGGAACCGACTCGGCCGTCTACCCTCACGGCGACAACGCGCGCCAGTTCGAGGTGATGGTCCGGCTGGGGATGACCCCGATGCAGGCCATCCAGTCCGCCACCTCGCTGGCCGCCCGCCACATGGGCTGGTCCGACCGGGTGGGGGCGGTCGAGGCGGGCCGCTTCGGCGACCTGATCGCCGTGCGCGGCAATCCTCTCGAGGACGTTGGGGTGCTGCAGCGGGTGGAGGTGGTCGTCAAAGGCGGGCTGTTGCTGCACGTGGCACAGGCATCCCTGCCTGTGGTTCCGGGAGAGGAGAATCGCGGCCTGGAAGGCCGCGCCACTGGTGCGGCACGGGCATCCCTGCCCGTGATTCCGGGGGAGGATAATCACGGCCTGGAAGGCCGCGCCACCCCCCGGCACAGGTGCACGCACCCTCCCTGCTCCGGCTGAAACAGCAGCACCAGCTCCGAACCCAGCCGCGCCATCGCCATCGCGCCCCGGTTGAACACTCCCTGGATCTGCCCCTGCGCGCTCCAGCCGGCCTGCGCGAGCGTCCCGTAGCCGTTGCTGGTGGTGGTCTCGTCGCTCTGGTTGTAGCTCACCGGTTTCAGCGGAGTCATGATGCCGCTCAGCGAAAAGGTCTCGCTGATCACCTGCGGGTTGGAGGCCCCCGGATGGGCCAGGTGAATCACTCCCTCCAGCGTAGCGGCTGCCAGAGGCGCCGAAGCGCGGTAGGGTTGACGGATCGGTTCGTTCTCGCCGGCAGTCAAGGGGTTGGGGCCATGGGCGAAGTGAGCCACCGGGAAGGCGCTGGGGGACCAGGCGTCCTTCGTGGTGTTGTCGTAGGGACCGCTCCACCGACTCTCGGCCACGGTCACGACGTTGAAGTCGGCGGTGTTGTAGGAGACGGCCCGAAGGGTCTGTCCTTCGGCTTCCACGATCAGGTAGAGCGAGGCTCCCAGCACCGCCAGCGCCACTTCCCCCGCCGAGGTGTGGCCCGTGTCGACCGACTGCGGCTCCCAACCGCCGGCCGTGCGGATGCGCGAGAAGACTTTGCCGCTCGCTTCCCGCCACACGAGCATGCAGCGGCTCCCCCCGTCGAAGGAGGCCAGGGCGAAGTGCGTGACCGCGGCCGAGACCACCGGCTGCGGCTGGTCCGACCAGCCCGAATCCAGCCCGTAGTCGAGCCAGGCCAGGCTGCTGCCGGTGTCGGACACCAGCACCAGCCGCCCGCCGCAGCGGGCCAGCGCCGGCCTCTCTCCGGCGGCTCCCACCGGCTGCTCGTCCGACCACTGCAATCCGTCGAACGTCCGGAAGGCCAGCTGCCCCCCGCGCGAGTAGACGGCGTAGAGGGCCTCGCAGCAGTCCGCGGCGGCCAGCGATTCGGCCCGGATGGGAGTTTCGGAAGCGGCACTCCAGCCGAAGCGGCGCCCCCACAGGAACTGGTACCAGTTGGCCCCGGCGTCGTTCTTCTGCAGAGACCCGAGCCCGAAGTTCTGCTCGATGGTGCGGATCAGGCTGTAGTGGTTGTAGCCTTCCTCCTCGACGCCCGGCTGGATGCCGTCTCCCAGCAGCACGGTGTAGATCTGGTTGGGGCCGTCGTACGTGTACTTGCGCGTCGCGTCGTAATCCTTCTCGAAGTCCGCCTCGTCGAAGGTCACCACCACCAGGGTGCGCGGCGGCAGGTGGGAGTCTGCCCCCGGGAAGCGCAGCGCCCCGAAGAAGCCCTGCAGCCACAGGGCCAGCTGATCCACCAGGGCGGGGGCGCGCTCGGGCGGCTCCTTCTGCGTGCCGTCCAGGTAGTGCCCGTCGTTCCACATGTTGGGGGTGAACCAGGCGAACTCGGGGAACTCCCCGTTGATCAGGTCTTTCCAGAACTGGCTCTCGTCGACGATCCGCTTCCAGCGGCTCTCGTTTCGCACGATGGAGGCGAACGAAGAAAAGGGGTTGTGCTTGATCACATAGGGGTACTCGTCCTGGGGCGTCAGCTCGGGCGTCCAGGGAGTGTTCTGCGGGATGTAGCTGTCCATGTAGGCCTTCCAGGACAGCCCGTACGGCGATTCCTCGATCAGGTCGACGATCGTCCGCTGCTCGAGCAGCGCCGGGGGAGGGTCGTCGTCGGTGACGTTGCACAGCTCCCCCGCGATGCTGGCGATGTAGTTGGTCTGCGAGGGGTGCATCACTCCGAAGGAGTTGGCCAGGTCGATGCCCCGGGCCGCCAGCCCCCGCATGTAGGGGTTGGCCATGACGTAGCTGCGGTACTGGTTCTCGAACATGATCACCAGGACGTGATCGAACGCTCTCTCGAGTCGGTGTGTCATCGAACCTCCCAGGTTGACTACGGGTACCGGCCAGTTTACTCTGATCGGGTCCTATGATTGTCTGAAAAGCCGCCAAGGCTTCCGATTACGCTTCGTTTTCACTCACTCGAAAAGGAGTAGAAATGCGTTCTTCAGACGATCGCGTGCGTCTCGGGCCCTGGGGCTGGGACGCGCAGTGGGAGTCCGAATTTCAGGCCCGCGGGGGCGGGACCTCCGAACCTGCCCGCGTCCTCTCCGTCGACCGCGGCAGCTGCCTGCTG